>JAEZDX010000147.1 GCA_023417975.1 Bacillota bacterium | reverse complement strand
GATTTCAGCTTATCAATATTTTGTTGAACTATAGGATTTTCCAGCATATTTGTATTCATTGCAGGTGCGAAAATAACCGGAGCCTTTGAAGCCATTATAGTTGTAGATAACATATCATCAGCTATTCCGTTTGCTACTTTTCCAATAATATTAGCAGTTGCAGGAACTACCAATATCAAATCTGCTTTCTTAGCTAATGAAATATGCTGTATTTCCCAAACTTTCGGTTCTTCGAACATATCCACAATTACTGCATTATAGCTTAAGGACTGAAAAGTCAGTGGCGTAACAAACTCAGCAGCATGTTCTGTCATTATTACATCAACATTTATGCCTTTTTTTCTGAGTGTACTTACCACATCCAGTGCTTTGTATGCAGCAATGCCGCCGCATACCCCCAGCACCACATTTTTTTTATATTCCATTATTTTATACCCTCTTTTAAGGTTTCATAAACAATTGCACCTGTATTTACCTCATTTATAGCTACAGATAAAGCCTTATTGGAACCTACTCTAACCATAGGTTCAGCTCCTTCTATCAGCTGTCTTGCTCTCTTTGCTGTTACTATAACCAATGAATATCTGTTATCTACCTTCTGTAATAACTCAACAATTGATGGATTAATCATAGAGTTGTTCATGTATTAAACCCTCCTTGGAATCTAAAATATCTTCTTTTATTCTATCAACTCTGCACTTTTCTGCAACTATTATTGCCTGAATCTTCTTTACAGCTTCTTCAACTGTATCATTTACAACTGCATAATTATATTTAGATACATAATTAATTTCCTGATATGCAGATACAAATCTCGTCATAAGTGATTCAGGCGTTTCGCTGCCTCTTTGAATTATTCTGTTTTTCAACTCCTCCATGGAAGGAGGCAGAATAAAAATAAACACACCTCCGGGATAAGTTTCCTTAACCCTAAGAGCACCTTGAATATCTATCTCCAATATAACATCTTTTCCATTTTCTACAGCTTCTATAACATTGCCTTTAGGGGTGCCGTAATAATTGCCGTATACTTGCGCATATTCCAAAAAATCATCTTTTTTTATTCTATGTTCAAATTCTTCCTTTGTTAAAAAATAATAGTTCTTTCCCTCTACTTCCCCACTTCTTGGCTGTCTTGTGGTGGCAGAAACCGATAGCCAAAATTCAGCCTTTTCTAGTAGTGCTTTACAAATTGTACCTTTACCTGCACCGGAAGGACCTGATAAAACTATTAATATTCCCTTTTTGTTCATTATTCATCAACCTCATCAACGGTCTCTTCATCTTTAGATGACAATCTGTGAGCTACAGTTTCAGGTTGAACTGCAGATAATATTACGTGATCGCTGTCAGTTATAATAACAGCTCTAGTTCTTCTTCCATAAGTTGCATCAATTAGCATACCTCTATCTCTTGCCTCTTGAATTATTCTTTTAATTGGGGCTGATTCTGGGCTTACTATGGCAACTAATCTGTTAGCAGATACTATATTGCCAAACCCTATATTTATTAGCTTAATACCCATGTCTTTCCTCCTAAATTATTCAATGTTTTGAATTTGTTCTCTTATCTTTTCTATTTCATTTTTAATATTTAGAGCAGAATTTGTTATATCCAAATCATTTGATTTAGATGCGATTGTATTAGTTTCTCTGTTCATTTCCTGAACTATAAAATCCAGCTTTCTACCAATGGGCTCATTGGCATCCAAAGTCACTTTAAATTGCTGAATGTGACTTCTTAATCTGGTTATTTCCTCATCTATACTGGATTTATCTGCGTATACAGCAAGTTCCATACTTAATCTGCTTTCATCAATAGGAGTATTATCAAGAAGTTCTCTTAGCCTATCCTGCAGCTTTGTTTTATACTGCAAAACATGTTGATGTGCTTTTCCTTCAATTTTATTAACTTCTCTTACTATATTATCGCACTTAATTTTCATATCTTCACTTAATTTTTTTCCTTCAGTATTTCTCATACCTTTCAACATGTCTGTAGCTTCCAATAAAGTTTTATTTAGCATTTCCCATATTTCTTCAATATCCTCTTCATTTTCATCTACATAGATAACATCCGGGAACCTGGCTATCAGCGAAACCGAAATATCATCTCTGATATCCTCGTATCTTCCCTTTATTTCATTTAGACATTTTATGTAACTATCACTCAAATTTGAATTAAACTTTGCACTGACACCCAATTTCTCGTAATTATTATATGTTATAAAAATGTCAATCTTACCTCGACTAATATTACTGCTAATTAACCTTCTTATTCTTTCTTCAAGGCTGTTCATCATTCTTGGCATCCTGATGTTTATATCCAAGTACCTGTGATTGATGCTCTTAATTTCTACATTGAAGCTCTTTTTACCTTCAACCTCATAACTAGACCTTCCAAAGCCTGTCATGCTGTAAATCATTAAACCATCTCCTGTCGACTTCACAATTCATAATAATAATTATACATAAATTATTAACAATATTTCAAGGTATTTTTCGAAATTACTCGATTTTCTTCATAAAATCTCAATTTTTCTTTTATTTATTGTAGTATGCTCCGCATTATTAAGCTGTATATAATCCGTTTTCAAACAGTCTTCTTACCTCACTTACATCTTTAGTTTTACTCAAGGCAAGTACAAGCTTGATTCTGGCTTTTTGTCCAGGCATATGATCTGCGAAAATTACTCCCATCTCTCTCAGCATCTTTCCCCCACCTTCATAGCCATAGGATTCATATACTCTTCCTTCAAAACATCTGGATACAAGTACAACCGGTATTTGCTTAGCTATAGCCTTTCTTATACCGTCCAGCATCTGCGGCGGTACATTGCCTCTTCCCATAGCCTCTAAAACAATTCCGTCGTCTCCTTTTTCCAAGCAAAAATCTATCAGACTGGAGTCCTGTCCTGCAAAGCATTTTATTAAGTCAACCTTTGCATTTATTTTATCAACACATATCTTTACTTCATCCCTCATAGTTCTATAAAATATAACTTGATTATCATCAACTATTCCCAGTGGCCCAAAACTCGGTGTAGCAAACGCATTTATACTCATAGCATTTACCTTTGTAACTTCGCTAGCACTGTTTAGTTCGCCGGCAAAGCATACTAATATTCCTCTATTTTTTGCTTCCTCTGAGATAGCTGTACATATTGCAGCTGCTAGATTGGATGGTCCATCATAACCAAGCTCAGAACCGCTTCTCATGGCTCCCGTAAACACTATAGGTTTTTTACTATCGATAACGAGATCTAAAAAATATGCAGTCTCTTCTAAAGTATCCGTTCCATGAGTAACAACCACACCGTCTATATCCTGTCTATCCAGAAGCTTTTGTATATACTTTGATAACTCCATCATTGTATCAAGAGTCATATGCGGTCCCGGAAGATTGGAGTAAGTTAACGTCTCTATTTCGCAATATCTCTCTATTCCAGTTACCATTTTCATTATTTGTTCTCCCGTAAGTCCGGGAACTGCAGCTTTTATATTCTCATCCAAAATCATGGATATTGTTCCGCCATTAAATACAACAGCAATCTTTTTCATATATTCCTCCATTACTCATAGCTTTAAAAATAAATTTTCGGCTACATTGCATAGTCCCATAAATCCTTTTACAGATATTATGGGACAAGTCAATGTGCTTTCTTAAATTTCCATATAAGAATAGTTATATAGTTGATTTATATAATTATATATTCAACTAATAATTATATACAAGAGTTAATTGAAAAAATCAATGATTTGCTTCTTAAATAAAATACGGCTTAGGGTTGATTTCATGAGAACTCTTTTTCACCATCGGTCTTTCTGAGCTTTCCTAGTGGTACAAGATATGTTTTGTCACTATTCATATCCTTTATTAAGGCAGTATTTTCTTCATCATTAATCTGTTCAAGCCAAACTTTCTTATCCTCATACATAATATCAGTATAACCTGCAGACTCTATTATATCATAAGCTTCATGAGAATCCATACAATCACCTCCTCATATTATTTTATGGAATACTGGCAATATGTATGTAATAGGCTTAATATATTCTTAGTACATTAATTAGATAATTAATTATAAAGGAGATTTACTATGTGGACGGAATTTAGAAAATTTGCATTGAAAGGCAATATTATCGACTTAGCTGTAGGTATAATTATTGGAGGTGCCTTCAACAAAATAGTCTCATCTCTAGTAGCCGATATAATAATGCCTTTATTAGGTATCTTTCTCGGTAAGATTGATATTTCAAAGGCAGTGATTTCCGTAGGCAAAGCAGAAATAAAATACGGAATGTTTATTCAAAATATTTTAGATTTTGTTATAATTGCCTTTTCTGTGTTTATAATAATTAAGTCTTTTAATAAGTTAACCTCAATTCGAAAAGCCAAAATAGAAGAAGTTCCCGCTGAAGAAAAGCTCTCAAAGGAAGAGCTGTTACTTACCGAAATTAGAGATTTACTTAGAATTAGAAATAATTAAAGTAGTCTGCTTAAGAAAAAAGGCATCAAGCCGATGCCTTTTACTTTAACATAATTTTCTTTTTCATCTCTTCAATAACATATTCATCGGTAGCACTTTGTTTTTCTGCCTCATTCATAACATTCTCCAGCTCTGAATTAAATTCATCAGGTGAGAAAACACCTTTTTGAATCAAAATGTTAATAAGAGCATCAACTTTATATGAATGAGCACTGAGAACATCCGCTACAGCCATTACATTTCTTTCATCCATAACCATTCCTCCTCCATATAAAGTATTGCTCAAAGCATATTCAATTATGTATTCTTGCTTTTTGCTCTAACCTTCTTCTCCTCTTGCCAATCTGTACAAATTATCTTTATGCCTATATATAAGGAGTAAGCAAGCTATACCCGAAGCTGCAGTTATTTCCATCGGATATGCCAGCACCACGCACATTAAAAAAATTAAAATACTCAAAGTTATAGATCTTAAAGAAACTATTGGTGTAAACAGCTTTAATGCAAAATATGCTAATATTCCGATAACAGTAGGTATAACAGCTATGAAAAAGAATGCTCCTATAGTAGTATTTACTCCTTTACCTCCATTAAATTTAAGAAAAGGAGTATAATCGTGACCTAAAATAACAGTGAGGGCCACTATTGATATAATCAAATTCTTGGAAATTGGCATACTTATTACATTTGTCAAATATATAGATAGCACAACAGGCACTACACCCTTAGTAATATCAATAATTTGTGTATATATAGATGCTTTGCGGCCAAGTATTCTGTTTACATTTGTAGAACCTATATTTCCGCTTCCCTTCGTTCGTATATCAATGCCGTAAAGCTTCTTACAAATCAAATACCCGGCTGGTATCGAGCCGCAGAAATACGCAAATAAAAGAAATAATGCTAATATTAAATATATGTTCTCCACAAAAATCTCTCCAATTCTATCATTTGTATGTGTGTATTGCTTCATCCCTTTGCATTCCCAATTTATTCTAAATGATAAATGCATGTACTAAAAATCTTTTATGTCCTTTCAAAGCATATCTTTTTCATGATACAACAAATTAGAGACTTATCCAAGGTTTAATAACAAAAATCTTCAAAATAAACTATAACCTTATTTATTGAGCAACATTATTTTTGAGTTTTCATATTTTTCTTTTATTATTTCCTTTGCTTCCGGACATAGCTTATTCCAGCTTCTTTGAATTTTATTAAAAACCCAGTCTGCTCCCTCGTCTACATCAAGTTTTTTCTTGCAGTAAGCAAGGTGCAATAGTGAGGGAACTTGGTCTATATGAGCCATTGCGTCAGCACTAGCTATACATATAGCTTCTTTCGTAGTCTTTTCCAGTGTTACACTGCCCCTATGCTGCAAAATACATTCTTTAACTTTTTCTATTTTCACTTCATCATATTTATAATCCTTTAAAATTCTTTCAGCTTCAATAGCCCCAAATACATGATGCTCTTCATACATAGATTTATCTTTAACACTTGCATAGTCATGCAGCAATGCGGCTAACTCAACAATCTCTTTATCAGCTCCCAGCTTATAGGCCAGTAATTTTGCATATTTAACTACAATTGCTATATGGTATGTCCAAATTTCGTATCCAAAAATATTATCCTCCGATTTGCATTGCTCTTCAACTATATTCCTTATTGAAGTTGAAATATCATTTATTTGCATAATAATTTCCATCCTTCCTGTATCTTTATTTTATAAGTTAACTACTCCATTCTATATACACATTATAACCCACTATTTTACATATTTCTATAAAAAATACTGCCCTCAATTCAAGTTAAGGACAGTATTTTTTCACAATTATTCATGTAGTGCTTTATTAATGATTTCTTCATTTATTCTTGTAATAAAGTCCTCTATTCCACAAGTTCCTTCCTCTCCGTTTTTCCTGCTTCTTAGTGATATACTTCCCGAACTTTGCTCCTTTTCGCCTATGACAATAACGTATGGCACACGCTCATTTCTTGCCTGCCGTATTTTATACCCTATCTTTTCCACCCTGTCATCAATTACTGCTCTAATATTATTTTGAATTAGTTTTTCCATTATCTGCTCTGCATATGAATTAAACTGTTCCGATATGGGCAGTACTTTGACTTGAACCGGACAGAGCCAAGTCGGAAATTTACCTGCAAAATGTTCAATTAATATACCTATAAATCTTTCTATACTTCCGAAAATTACCCTGTGAATAACAATAGGTCTATGCTTTTCTCCATCACTACCCACATATTCAAGTTCAAATCTTTGAGGCAGCTGGAAATCCAATTGAATAGTGCCGCACTGCCATGTTCTCCCTATACTGTCTTCAAGATGAAAGTCAATCTTAGGACCATAAAATGCTCCATCCCCTTCATTTATTTTATATTGCATATTAATTTCTTCTAATGCATTCTTTAAGGATGCTTCTGCCATTTCCCAGTCACTATCACTGCCCATTGAATTTTCCGGTCTTGTGGAAAGCTCAACCTTATATTTAAATCCAAAGCGGGAGTATACCTCATCTATTAGCCTTATAACTCCTTTTATCTCATCCTTTATCTGCTCCGGCAGCATAAATATATGCGCATCATCTTGAGTAAAGGCTCTAACTCTCATAAGCCCATGTAAGGCTCCTGAAAGCTCATGCCTATGAACTCTTCCCAGTTCCGCTGCCCTTATAGGGAGTTCCCTATAAGAATGAGTTTCTGATTTGTAAACAAGCATACCTCCGGGACAGTTCATAGGTTTTATTGCATATTCTTCTTCATCAATATTTACAGTGTACATATTTTCTTTATAGTGAAACCAGTGCCCTGAAGTTTCCCATAATTCCTTATTTAAAATAAGAGGAGTTTCAATTTCTTCATAGCCGTATTTGCTATGAAGCTCTCTCCAATATTCTATTAGCTTATTTTTCAATACTACTCCATTGGGTAGAAAGAACGGAAATCCTGGTCCTTCTTCCATTAAAGCAAATAGTTTTAGTTCTTTTCCGAGCTTTCTGTGGTCTCTCTTCTTAGCTTCTTCAAGCATATTTAAATACTCATCCAATTCACTTTTCTTAGAAAAGGCAGTACCATATACTCTCTGAAGCATTTTATTCTTTTCATTTCCCCGCCAATATGCACCTGCCAGAGAAGTAAGCTTTATTGCTTTTACATTTGAAGTAAACAAGACATGAGGCCCTGCACACAAATCAATAAAATCTCCTTGTTTATAGAAAGTAAGCTCTTCATCTTCAGGTAAGTCGTTTATGAGTTCAACCTTATAGCTCTCACCTTTTTCCTCCATTAATTTTAGCGCATCTTTTCTTGATAATACGATTCTTTCAAGCTTCAAATTTTCTTTAACTATTTTTCTCATCTCTTGTTCAATTATATGGAGTGAATCCAAAGTCAGCTTCTCTGCCAAATCAAAATCATAATAGAACCCATTATCAATTGCCGGTCCGATAGTCAGTTTAGCTTCTGGATACAGACGCTTTACTGCTTGAGCTAATATATGCGCTGCGGTGTGTCTTAAGGCCCTTCTCTCTTCCTCATCGCTACAAGCAACGATGTCACCATTTCTTAACAATACTTTTGACATAACAATTCCTCCTTTTTTCAAAAAAATAAAAACCCATCCCAATAAGGGACGAGTTATTTCGCGGTTCCACCCAAATTACAGAAGTATTAACAATACAACTGTCACTCTATATCTTTAACGCAGATTGACGAGCTTTGCTTAATTGGATGCTTAGTAACTTCTAATATATCCGTTCAGCATTTGACTCAGAGGTGGTTTTCAACAATACATGCTCAAGAAACCTTTCAGCCGGTGAGTTTCTCTCTCTTTTAACAGTAAATTATCTAATCGTCCTCTTCATAGTCTTTTATATTTTTTTATTAATAAAAAAACTCATCCCTAAATAAGGGACGAGTATAATCGCGATTCCACCCAAATTATAGAAGTAACTATACACTTCTATCACTCAATAACTTTAACGCCGTCAAGCGGAATTACATACTGAGACTTCAGTAATCAGCTCGGAGGTGGTTTTCAATGGTACTTTCTTAGGAAACCTTTCAGCCAATGAGTTTCCCTCTCTTAAAGCAGTTAGTCACTTACTTTTCCTCTTCATAGCTTTTTTATGTACTTATTCTATTCTAAAATATTACAATTGTCAATATCGTTATTTATCTTCTTCTACGAGAAACCAGTCAAAATCAGCGTAAGAATTTGAAGCCGTTTTACTTGGATTAATGCAAAATACTCCTAACTTTGCTCCTGACCATAATGTTTTTGAAGCTTTAAAGCTTTCGCCTATACTGATAAAACTTTCTCCATCCAAGCTATAACTGTAACTGCACAATGCCCCTTCCTTTACAGATACTCTAAGTATTACTTCATTATCATACAAGCTATGCGTATCCAATTCAGACTCTACCCTTTTTCCATCTTCCTCGTACGCTTTAAAATATCCCAATTTCAGTGAATCCTTATATTTGTAAACAGCCACATAAAAGCATTGTGTGCCGCCAATAATCAATCCTGCTTTTATATTCCCTTCCGAAGAATTAAGCTGAAGCTTTGTGGTTGCAGTGAAACTTGGTGCCGGAAATTTCTGAAGCAGCAGATTTGGTGCATGCCATATTGTATTCCCCCAATTCAACATATCATTTACAGCATATAACCTTAAATAATCTTTTCTTTCATTTAATGTATACCAATGTTCCTTATAGTTTGCATTCCATTGCCATTGAAGTCCTAATGAATCTGATATAAAATCATCACTTGTATCAGGTACACATGCAGTATAATCCCTGCCTACATCAGGCTTTTTCATCTCATAAATAGGTTGTCCGATACCATCATTATTAATGTCTTCTCCAATTATAGGCCAATGATTTTTCCAAGTTACAGGTTGAAGATGAAGTATTCTCCCATATTCTTTCATGTCTTGGAAGTGTACAAACCATTCTTCTCCACTTTCAAGTTCAACAAGTCCGCCTTGATGCGGTCCATTAATATTTGTTTCTCCTTGGCGCAATACTATTTTATCTTCATAAGGACCATAAATATTTTTTGAACGCAGTACCGTCTGCCATCCCTTTTCCACTCCGCCGGCAGGAGCAAAAATATAATAATATCCTTCTCTTTTATATACCTTAGGCCCTTCAATATAAGGGTGGTTCTTATTTCCATCAAATATGATTGTACCTTCTCCTAAAAGCCCAGTACCATCAGGCTTCATTGGACTTATGTTTATGACGCTGCTAAAACCCAACCTGCTTTTTGCAAATGCATTTATCAGATACGCCTTTCCGTCGTCATCCCAAAACGGATAAGGATCAATCCAACCTTTGGCCTCTTTAATCATTACGGGTTCCTGCCACTTTCCAAACGGGTCCTCAGTATATGTCATATAAATTCCTGCATCAGGATCTGGATAGAACACCCAAAACTTATTATCATGATAACGTAGGCTTGGTGCATAAACTCCAAGTCCATATTGTGGTTTATCATAAAATGGTGCCGGCAGCCGGTCAACAATATAGTTGACAATGCTCCAATTCACCAAGTCTTTTGAATGAAGAAGGGGAATGGCCGGCGTACAGTTAAAACTTGAGGAAATCAAAAAGAAATCCTCACCTACTTTTATAACATCAGGATCCGAATAGTCTGCAAATAATATTGGATTTCTGAAGTTTCCATTTTCCATATCTGAAACCCATACCTTTGAAAAGCCTTTGATTTTAATTTGCTCTGTAATTTTGTCCAATATAATTCCTCCTTAGTTTTATGTATATTGAAAATCATAGCATAAAACTAATTTAGTAAAAAGAGTATTGATGTAAAACCATATAAAATTAGAAGATTGTTAACCTTCTTACTCAAATTCATTATGAATATGCTGGTTTTCTTTTAAACTTTTTTCTCTTTCAATTTCATAATTTATATCCGTATCAGCTTCTACATTGTTTTCTTCCTCGGCCAGCATTTTTTGTCCTAACAATGCCATTTTCTTTCTATACCCTGACATTTGTTCATTCATTATTATCACCTCAATAAGTATGATATGCATCTTCAATTGGAATTATATATGGAACACATAAAGTCTATAACATTCTCCCTCGCCAAAAAATTCTTTAAGATTGAATATCTTAATTGGCAAATGAAACATAAACAACTGCATTTCATTTTAATAACTTTATGTATGAAGTTATTTATCTATAATATGTAAACAAATTGTAAGAAAATCTTAATATATAAGCAAGATAACCTTAAAAACTTCCGTCTCATTTCGAGGTATACTTTTATAGATGCATAAATTTATAGCATGCCTAGCAAATTAAGTTTTTTTAGGAGGTTTTTAAACATGACCAAATTGAGAGCAGCTATTATTTTTGGAGGGAGGTCTTCAGAGCATGAAGTGTCAATAAGTTCAGCCCGTGCTGTTATTAAATTCTTTCCAGAGGATAATTTTGATCTGATAGTTATTGGAATCACAAAGGAAGGTAAGTGGCTTTATTGCCCTGATATAGATGATGTATGTGAAAATAACAGATGGTTTGAAAATCCGCTTTGTGAAGAAGTAACCTTTAGCCTTAATCCTGAGAAGAAAGGCTTTATTAAAATAAATAGCAATGAACATAATTTTATTACTGCAGACTGTGTCTTTCCTATTTTACATGGCAGACTCGGTGAAGACGGAACTCTTCAGGGAATTTTTGAAATAGCAAGTATGCCTTATGTTGGCTGTAATGTTTCATCCTCTTCCATAGCAATTGATAAAGATATCACACATAGAATCATGCAAGCTTCAGGTATAACTATGGCAAGATGGATTACAGTATTAAACTCCGACAACATTGATTTTCGCATACTTTACAAACACATAGATGAAACACTTGGCTTTCCCGTTATAATCAAACCAGCCTGTGAAGGTTCTTCCTTTGGTATAAGCAAAGCTCATAACTATGAGGAACTAGCATCCGGCCTCAACAAGGCTTTCGAATTTGACAATAAAGTTGTTATAGAAGAAACAATAACAGGCTTCGAAATAGGCTGTGCTGTACTGGAACGTGAAGGTATTCTTACTATAGGTAATATAGATGAAATAGAAATCAAAAAAGATTTTTTCGATTACGAAGAAAAATACACATTAAAAAGCTCAAAAATTATTTTACCTGCAAGAATTTGTCCGGAGCTACAAGACGAGGTTAAAAAAATAGCAGCATCAGTGTACAAAGCTTTGGACTGTTATGGCTTAGCTAGAGTGGACATGTTTATCACAAAGGACAAAACTGTGATTCTAAACGAAGTAAATACTCTCCCTGGCTTTACAGATAAAAGCCGATATCCAAATATGCTTAAGTCCATTGGTATTGAATTTGCAGAACTTATCGAAGCATTACTTCAATCGGCTCTGCAGAGAAAATTCTCAATCTAGAATGAAGGTGGTTAAAAAATGCAGGAATATTTCAGAAATTGGGTAGAAATTAATTTGGACTACCTTGGACATAATGTTAAAGCAATACAAAATATTCTGCCGCCTAAAACTAAGATTATGGCAGTAATAAAAGATAACGCCTATGGCCATGGCAGTGCTGCAATAGCTCATGAACTTTGTGGTCTTGGCATCCATATGTATGCTGTATCAAATATTAATGAAGCTATACACTTAAGGGAGAATTCTATTGGATACCCAATTTTGATATTAGGATATACTCCACCTGCTCAGTTCTATTTGCTACATAAATACAATCTAATTCAAACTTTAGTATCCTATGCATATACACAGAAGCTGGATAACTTCTGCAGACGGCACCATTGTATCATAGAATGCCATGTGAAAGTTGACACTGGTATGGGAAGAGTCGGTTTTTTTTACGATGGCTCAAAGGAAAGCTTCTGTTCCATTGCTGCCGCATATACATTTAAAAACATAAATATAACCGGAACCTTTACTCATTTTGCTTCATCTGACAGTTTACAAGCAGAAGATATTGCTTATACCCTTAATCAAAACTCCTTATTTCGTCAGCTTATATATAAGCTTAAAAATATAGGTATTAACCCCGGAAAGCTTCATACACAAAGCAGCTCTGCTATATTGAATTACTCTATGTTTGAGTATGACTATGTAAGACCTGGAATGCTGTTACTTGGTATTCCCTCCGGAGAAATAGTTAAAGATGGTCGTTTCACGGGATTAAAGCCTGTTTTACAGCTCAAGACTAAGGTAACCTTAGTAAAGGAAATCCAGAAGGGTTGTTCAGTAAGTTACGGACGAAACTACAAGGCAACCAAACCTTCAATCATAGCTAGCCTAAGTATAGGTTATGGAGATGGTTACCCTCGAATTTTATCAAATAAGCATATGAAGGTTCTCGTCAGAGGTCAATTTGCTGAAATAGCAGGTAATATATGTATGGACCAAATGATGATTGATGTAACACATATTCCTGACGTTAAAGAAGGAGACACTGTAACTTTAATAGGCAGTGATGGAGACTTCTTCATTTCTATAAACGAAATAGCAGAAAAAGCCCATACCATCAATAATGAAATAGCGGTAAACATCAACTCACGGGTTGAGCGGATTTACTATAAAAACAACATACCTTTTAATAACTATATTAATAACTGTACTAAGCAAGAAAGTCTCAAACTTCAATATGCTATAAATCAATAGAACATGTACAATAACAAAAATTGAAAGGGTTCCGTTCCCTTTCAATTTTTAACTTATTTGATTAAAGCATTTACAATTCCTTTTTCTAAGCCAACAGCAATTTTTTGCTCGTAGCTATCTGAAGAAAGGAGCTTATCCTCATCAGGATTAGATAAAAAGCCCATCTCTATAAGAACTACCGGTACCTTTGACCAATTAAAACCTGTGAGATCATTTCGTGTTACAACTCCCCTGTTGTTCATGCCTGCATTGTTTATAAGTTCCTTAAGAATAATTTGCCCATATTGTTTACTAATATTGCTGATACTTTTTGCATAACCCACATTTCCCGGAACCAGCATGCTGGCACCTTTAACTGAAGAACTGTCAGTTGAATCCGCATGAATTCTAATTACAAGATCAGCATTGTTTTTATTACCAATTTCTGCACGAGCAATATTTCCAATGCTCTCGGTGCTTGTTGTTCGTGTCATAATTACTTTAAAGCCATCCTTCTCCAAGAGAGTCTTCAGCTTCATTGATACGTTTAATGCAATTACATGCTCCGGAGTTCTTGTACTTACGCCTGTGGCTCCTTCTACGTTCTTTGGCTTCATCTCATTAGAATCAGGTGATACAGCTTCTTTTTCAGAGGTAACTTTTCCACCATGACCGGGGTCTATTACGATTGTCTTTCCGCTGCTTTTGACTTCCTGTGAACTCTCCGCCTGCTTATCCGGTACAGTTGAATTGTTAACATCCTTTTGGGGTTCAACCTTATTATTATCCTTGACTTCGCCTCCCACTTGTTGAGCTGCTGAATTATCGGTAGGTGATGGTGATACGCTATTAGTAACTTCTCCACTTGCTGGTGTATTTCCATTATTACCCTCTTTTACAACCGACATCTTTCCGCATCCTACCGTTAAGACAATTACAGTTATAATAGAAATTAGGCTTAATAAATATTTTTTATACATATATCCACCTCAATATTCTCATTAATTTAAAATGAAAATTCCTTGTCTTATATAAATAAGAAATCCTAAAAGTATTATTAATTATAACATCAATAATATACCATGTACATTCAAAGCGATTGACAAATTTTATGCTATACACAATTTATGCTGCTGGGTTTAAATAATATTTTTATACTAACTTTGAAGAATTTACTGCAATTGACACAAGTCTTTAGCGCTGATATTATATATGAAACACAATAATAGATTTTCTTTAAATTTTATAGATATAACAGAATAGAGAGGTGGATTTTTCTTGAACATAAAAGAAAAGGTTAAGAGTCTTCCTGTTACCCCTGGAGTATATTTGATGAAAGACTCTCTAGATAATATTATATATGTAGGAAAGGCTAAAAATTTAAAGAGAAGAGTACAATCCTATTTCCAAAGCTCAAAGTCACATTCACCTAAAGTTGAAAAACTAGTGAGAAATCTAAAGAACTTTGATTATATATTGACAGATACCGAGTTCGAAGCCTTCATGCTTGAATGCAAGCTTATAAAAGAAATAAAACCAGCCTATAACAGGCTGATGAAAAGTCCGCTATCCTATACATATTTGGCAATACAAAGATATGGTCAATATCCGATAATGAACATAGCCAATAGTATTGATGATCTGGAAGTTTTTTTCTACTTTGGTCCTTATACTAGTAGAAGTACTGTTGAGAGGGCTTTACAAGGCATAAGGGAGATTTTCAAAATTAATTGCAGCAATCCTTCAAAAAAAAGTACAGCATGTCTTAACTATTCTTTAGGTTCTTGTATCGGTATGTGTCTTGGAGACAGTGCTGCACAATATTATCGTAATGTATTAAGTCAAGTAATATCCATGTTCAATGGTGAAGATAATACCATGCTCGAAACTATGGAAACTAAAATGCTTCAAGCCTCGGAAAAATTTGATTTTGAAAATGCTGCTAAGTACAGGGATTATATTGATGCTGTTAAAGCTTTATTAAATAAGAAAAGAGTAATTGAATTTACTGAAGAAAACAAAAATATAGTTATATTTGAAGGAATAAGTGAGACAGCTATCAAACTATTTCTTATAAAAAGGAATAGAATAATACTCTGTGAAAAATGCATTATTACTCCTTCCGAGATTTTGGATTTAACGCAAAAAGTAGCAAAAAAGCTTGAACAATCTTTTAAAGAGGAATCTGTCATTACTACAGACAGATTGTCAAAACAGGAGGTAGATGAAGCACAAATAATATATAGTTATTTAAAAAGCAGCAGTTGTAATTACGCGATTATCACTAAAGAAATGTTGTGCTCTGAAAATAATCTTGCATTGAATGCCTTAATTCAGGAATTGCTACAAAAAGCATTTGATAATTTTCAGTGACAAAAGCATAAACAAGCCATATGTGTCAATACTTCCAAATGGAGGTGTTGAAAATGTCCGTAACTATTACTTGGAAAACTCATTTAGCTTGCTTTCTATTAGCTCTAGCGCTATCCTACTGCTTCGGAGATGTACTTTATGTTTCACTATTCGAAATACATTCACGATATGTACTTCTGAATTTTACCCATAATTTGTTCTTTGATTCCGCAATTTTAGTTGTTGCCATGATGATTCCTATAGTAATTATACATGAAGCTCTTCACGGCATATGTTATATTTTATTCAAAGGCAAAGTGCGCTTCGGTTTTAAAGGAATATATGCCTATTGCCAAGAAACTTCTAATATTAAACTACAAAGGACCAAGTTCTTAATGGTGCTTTTGGCTCCTGTTACAATTATTTCTCTTGCATCTTTAATGCTGTTTATTCACTGGGGAGCTCTTTTATTTATGCTTAACCTGGTAGGAAGTACAGGAGATATATTAATGGCTGTCAGCCTAACAAAACTGAATTGGAACAGCTATATTCTAGACAAAAAAAATGGATTCGATATCATTCAAATGCAATAAAATCTAAAAACACGGTATTAATCCGTGTTTTTTTAGTATTAACTTTCAGCAATTAGCAAATACTAATCTTGATTTTATCTCTAGGGGTGATGTTTTTTTGAAACTAAATAAAATGCTTGCAAACTTTCTTTTTTTCAACGAACCTGAAATTAGAGAAAAATTCACTTTAGAAGAAACCGATCAAGAAAGATATAAGTCTAGAAATAACAATGTCTTTAAAAAAGACAAAGTACTTAATAAATCAGTGAATTCAGATAAAAATACCACAGAAAAAAATGATAGAAAAATCAGCATTGAACTAGCCGAAAACCTTGAATATTTAAAGAAAAAATACCGCATTCCTTTAAATAGTGATATTTTGTTGAGAGAGTTTACTATAACCATAGGTAATAATAACGCAGCTGCTTTTATTATATTCTATGATGGAATGACAGATAGAAAATTGATTGATGATAATATACTTCAACCTCTCATGCTGCTATCAAATTTAGATATAAAATATGACAGTGAGAATATAGCTACATGTATAAAGAACCGTTTACTTCCGCACAATCAAATTACTGAAGTAAGTGAATTCGATAAAATTATAAGTGATATTAATTTCGGTTCCTGTGCTCTATTTGTCCACGGACTTTCTACTGCATTTTTAGCCGATGTAAAGGGCTTTGAGCATAGAAGTGTAAGCAAACCTACTACAGAACTAATAATCAGAGGTCCACAAGAAGGCTTTACAGAAACCTTGAGAGTCAATACAGCACTTATAAGAAAGAGATTAAAGGACGAGGATTTGATAGTAGAAAATCTGGAAATTGGAGAACGTAGTAAAACACCTTGTTCTTTGATGTATGTTAAAGATATAGCCAATGATTCACTCATCCAAGAAATCAAAAAAAGATTGACAAGTATAAAGATTGATTATTTAAATGATTCCGGTGAACTTGAGCAGTTCATTGAAGATGATACTTTTTTACCCGCTCCGCAAATGATTGCCACAGAAAGGCCTGATAGAGTAGCAATGATGCTATCAGAAGGAAGAGCAGCCATTGTTGTAAACGGCAGTCCTTTTGTATTGGTCGTACCCATAACCTTTTTTGATCTTATTCATTCTACTGAAGATTCCTTTAATAGATTCCCCGCCGCAAATCTTTTTAGATTTTTCCGGCTTCTTGGAATTTTTACCGCGTTGCTACTTCCCGGTTTTTACATCGCCGTTACTAATTTTCATCATGAAATGATCCCAACAAGCTTACTTCTCGCTGTAGAAGCATCCAGAGAGAAGGTACCATTTCCTTCAATAATAGAAATATTACTTATGGAAGCTTCCTTTGAGCTTATCCGTGAGGCTGGAATAAGAATACCCGGTCCTATTGGTCCAACCCTAGGCATTATAGGTGCACTGATTTTAGGTCAAGCCGCCGTTTCAGCTAATATTGTTAGTCCTATTCTAATTATAGTAGTTTCAGTTACTGGACTTGGTTCCTTTGCCATGCCCGACTTTTCATTAGGTATTCAATTTAGAATTTTAAGATTTGTTTATATCTTGCTAGCTGCAGCCTCAGGTTTTTTGGGAATTACTACGGGTATATTCATATATGTAGTATATCTCTGCAGCGCAAAGTCCTTCGGTGTACCCTTTCTTGCACCCTATGGTCCTAAGACTTCAGGTGGGTATAAATATGAAATTTATGAAGCTCCCCTTTGGAAACAAGAAGAAAGACCTGACTATCTCAATACAAAAGACGATGTAAAGCAGTCAAAAATCAGCAGAGGTTGGTTTAATACTATTAAGAATAAAAATAAGCAATAAGGAGGTTTACTTTTGGAATCAAAGATTACATTCGGAGTATGGGGAGCTGTTACATTACTTATAAATACAATTTGTGCTAGAATTTTTCTAAACTTTCCTCGCCAAATCATTGAAGTTTCAGGACCAGCCGCATGGATTGTAGTTATTTATATATCGATATTAATGCTGCTTATCTTCAAATTTATAGAAAAGCTGTTCTCTCATTTTCAAGGTATGGATATTATCGACATTAGTGAGATTTATATTGGCTCTCTAGGTAGAATTATTGTGGGAATTTTAGTTATTTTACTACTCACCTATATATGTTCCATCATATTAAGAGAGTATGCCGAAAACATGAAAACAATATCACTTACTGATTCTCCTATAAGTTTTGTCGCAACATTTTTCTTGGCTGGAATGCTTTGCGGAGCCTTTTTCGGTATTGAACCGCTCATACGTTACCATTCTATT
>JAEZDX010000130.1 GCA_023417975.1 Bacillota bacterium | reverse complement strand
CTTCTGCTTTGTCCAATTGCAGCATCCCCCTTATATACATTATCGATATAAATTTTCACTGCACCTATGCCTGAATTATTAACAGCCCAGCCGCTCATAACAATATTTTGATTATTAAATGTTTCTCCATATCTAGGATAATCAATAATCATTTTAGGCGGTAATGTTTTTTTCTCAACATACGTAACTAATCGCTGAATATAACCGTCATTACCTACTGCTTCAACACTGATTGAATTTTTACCTCCAATAAGACTTGAATTGCTAATAGTAAAATTATATCCACTATTTTCACCATTTGTATATCCTGGATAAGCTTTATTAACATCAGTTCTCTGTTGCCCTATTGTAGCATTTCCAACAAATATTCCATTAAGTACAACATTAACCTTTTGTATTCCTGAAATGTTTAATGCCCATCCGCTTAAATTTACATTTTCCTTGTCCACTGTTTGATTATAACCCGGACTATCAATCCATAACTTAGGTAAAGGCTTATTGATCTTTACTGTGGTTGAAGTATATTGCTTATCTCCATTATTGCCTTCAACTTCAATTGTGATTTTATTATTCCCTGCCCAAAACAAGTTTTTACTGATAGTATAGGTAAAACCACTACTTTCTCCATCCGGATAGCCTGGATATGCTACATAAACATCAGACCTGCTAATACCAATCCTTGCTTGTCCAACTTTTATGTCATTAACTAGTATCGACACACCTTTTACTCCCGAAGGATGAAGTGCCCATCCACTAACTACTACATCCTTGTTAGTACAATCCGAATTATAAATAGGAAAGTCTATCCAAGCTCTCGGTATAGATGGAGCTGCTCTTGGAAAAACAGTAAACATATACAAAAAAAATGTACATGTAAGTAGAAATATATATTTTTTTCTGATTCTACTCATATTTTTACCTCCTAAACTTCTTTCCATACTATTATCGTAGATTTTTTTTAGTAATTCAATGTCAAAAATATACATTTTTCTATTCTCTTTTTCATCACAATGGAAAAAGTCAGTGATTGCAACACTTAGAGTGTGCACACTGACTTTACTGTTTTTTTGAATCACGTTAATATTCCTATTAAAATCATCATTCTTTTATAAGGTAGCTCACATCATTTGTCTGTCCATTCAGTTTTTGAACAAGCACTTCTTTCTTTCTATACATTTTTTCTTTATTTTTCATAGCTTCTCTATAATACTTAAAATTGAACCTTTCAAATAAAATTGAATATATAAAAAAAGCGCCTTCTCTTTTAAGAATATTGATTTTATCCCTTTTAAAACTGTCCTTTGTTTCATTCTTATAAAGCATCATGATGTGATTTCTACAAGAGATACCTCTTAAAAACTCAGATTGACCTTTTCTGTTTCTTATGAAATTTTTCACCCCGCCACGAGAACCCCCAAGACCTCTCCCGTGATAGGCTACCGCTTTTGGATAATATAAACACTTATATCCAGCCAGATTTAATCTCCAAGACAAATCCACATCTTCTTTATATGCGAAAAAGTCCTCATCAAAATACTGTTCATCAACTTTTATTTTTTCCAATGCCTCACGGCTATAAATTGGTGCAGCACCGCACACACCAAATACTTCCTCTGAATTCTCATATTGACCTATATCTGGCTCATTCTGACCTCTGTCAACGCATCTTCGACTTCTGTACATATCAATACCGGCGCTATCTATATAGTTTAACTTAGTGTCATTTTTAAAGTCATACTTCAGAAGCTTACCGCTAACAGCTGCAACACCATCTTTAGATGTAATTCCTTCATAAAGCATTTCTATAAAATTTTCTTCCATAACTATATCAGGATTTATTATCATTATATAACTGCCGTGACTCATATTTATTCCTTGATTAGCCGCACCGGCGTAACCTAAGTTATTTTCATTGCGGACAGCTATAAATCCATCCGATGAATATTCTTTTGTAAAATAATCAAAGGACTCATCCGATGAATTGTTATCAATAAATATTAGCTCGATATTTTTATACGTTTGTATTTTTATGGAATCAACACACCTCTTTATGAATGATAAGTTATTCCAATTTATTATGACCAAGCTTATTAGATCTCCCATCAGAATTTTCTCCCGTTTATCTTATTTGCCACTGTACATATTTTCATAATAACTCTTGTATTCTCCGGAGGTAATTCTAGCCATCCATTCTTTATTTTCCAAATACCACTTTATGGTTTTCTCTATACCTACTTCAAAAGTAGTCTCAGGATACCAACCTAATTCATCCTTAATTTTTGTAGGGTCAATACCATATCTTCTGTCATGGCCTTTTCTGTCTTCAACATATTTTATTAAATTTTCCGTTACTTCACTATCTATATTGTCATGTAAATACGAAATAACTTTCTTTACGATGTGTATATTTGTTCTTTCGTTATGACCGCCAACATTATATACTTCTCCTAAGCAGCCATTATTTATAACCATATCAATAGCTTTACAATGATCCTCTACAAACAACCAATCTCGTATGTTCATGCCATCTCCATATACAGGCAATTCCTTATGATTTAAACAGTTGTTTATCAATAAAGGAATGAGCTTTTCAGGAAATTGAAACGGACCATAGTTATTTGAACATCTTGTTATATTTATAGGCATCTTAAACGTATCGGCATAAGCTTTTACCATGAAATCTGCACCGGCCTTACTTGAAGAGTAAGGACTGTGGGGATCAAGCGGAGTATTCTCCATAAAATAGCCTGTATCTCCTAAAGATCCATATACCTCATCGGTAGATACCTGCAGATATTTCTTCCCAGTTTTAAATCCATCAGCAGTCTCCCAAGAATTCTTAGCAGCATTTAGAAGATTTACTGTTCCAAGTACATTGGTTTTCGCAAATATTTCAGGCTCTTTTATACTTCTATCTACATGAGATTCAGCTGCAAAATTCACAACATAATCTATTTCATATTTCTGAAACAATCCTTCTACTAAAGCTTTATCACAAATATCTCCCTGTACAAAGATATAGTTTTCATTATTTTCTACAGACTTCAAGTTTTCCAGGTTTCCTGCATACGTGAGCTTATCAAGATTTATTATTTTGATATCCTTATATTTATTGAGCATAAAATGAACAAAATTTGAACCTATAAATCCTGCTCCTCCGGTCACTAAATATGTTTTCATAGTATTACTCTCCTTTATATTCAAATGGTACTTCTATCTCTCTTAATTTCTTTTGCTTTTTATCCTTCTCTGACAAAAGTAATTCCTTAATTCCGTCTAAAGGCCATTCTATATTGATATCCTCATCATTCCAAAGTACTCCACTATCATACTCCGGTGCATAGTAATCAGTACATTTGTAGTTAAATACTGCACTATCCGAAAGCACTAAAAACCCGTGTGCAAATCCTTCAGGTACATAAAACTGCTTCTTATTCTCATTGGAAAGTATTACACCTTCCCACATTCCAAAGGTAGGAGACCCTTTTCTTAAATCTACTGCCACATCAAATACTTCACCTTCTGTTACTCTAACTAGCTTTCCCTGTGTATGCTTTACTTGAAAATGAAGACCTCTTAGCACACCTTTTTTTGATTTTGATTCATTATCTTGAACAAAGTCCATTGTAAGGCCGGCGTCATTAAAGTCTTTTTTATTGTAACTTTCCATGAAATAGCCTCTGTTATCACCAAAAACTCCTGGCTCTATAACATAAAGATCCCTTATTTTAGTCTTAATAAAATTAAATTTACCCATTTCTTTACCTCTTACTATTTTTCGTTAGCGATTTGAATCATATATTTTCCATACTCTGTTTTCATTAATGGCTGTGCCAATTTTATCAGCTGATCCTTTGTGATATAACCTTTTCTGTAAGCTATTTCTTCTATACACGCAACATATAATCCCTGCCTTGTCTGAATAGCTTCTACGAAATTAGCTGCATCCAACAATCCTCTGTGTGTTCCGGTATCTAGCCAAGCCATACCTCTGCCAAATAATTCAACTTTTAATTTGTTAGCATTCAAATATTCATTATTTACAGCTGTTATTTCTATTTCTCCTCTAGCGGAAGGTTTTACATTTTTTGCTATTTCAATAACATTATTATCATAGAAATATAAACCCGGTACCGCATAATTAGATTTTGGATTTTCAGGCTTTTCTTCTATAGATAAAACATTCATATCTTTATCGAATTCTACAACTCCAAATTCTCTTGGATTACTTACATGATAACCGAAAATAGTAGCGCCTTCACTTCTAGATGCTGCTGTTAGAAGTCTTTCGGAAAATCCATAGCCATAGAAAATATTGTCTCCAAGAACTAAAGCCACTCTGTCATTTCCAATAAACTTTTCACCAACTATAAAAGCATCAGCCAATCCCCTTGGAGTTTCCTGAATTGCATACTGAATGTTAAGACCAAGTTCAGAACCATCTTCAAATAAGTCCTTGAATGTATCTATATCTCTCGGAGTCGAAATAATCAGTATATCCCTTATGCCTGACAGCATTAAGACCGATAACGGATAATATATCATTGGCTTATCATATATTGGAAGTATTTGCTTTGATACAGCTTTTGTTATTGGATGGAGTCTTGTACCAGACCCTCCTGCTAAAATTATACCTTTCATTTTATCCCTCCATAAACTATTTTATTCTTGACTTAACCAGTAACTTTTATTTGAACTTAGATATATCCTTAATCTTTTTGAAAGCTTATCATACCTTTTCCCTAATGCAGAACCTATAAATCGTGCCGCAAAATTAGGTATTAAATTTATCAAAACTTTTATATTTTTTTCTTTAAGCGCATGTTTTAATGAATATTTCAGCAAATCCATTCCACCCTTATTAACTTTGAAATTCAGCAGATATGAATTTTGTTTTAAAAACACTCCTGTATCAAAATACCTTCTCAAAAGCTGCATTAAAGTAAAATCATGCGAATGAACAACCACTGAATCACTGCAATACTTCACGTTATAACCATTTGTAATCATCTTATACGAAATATACATATCCTCATTTGTAATAAGATTTTTACCATCGTAACCGGACATTTTTATAAATACATCTCTTCTTATAGCCGATGAGACATCTGAAAAGAAAAAGGTAATTAGCCCAAGCCTTTCAATATCGGCTGAAGTCATAACCCTAGACTCTTTCGGGTAATTTTTTTCTCTTATATATTTCTCTATGGAATTATTATCACATATTTGTCTGCTGAATGCAGCATCAACTTCACCGCATATTATCGGACTAACCAATTTATGTAACCACATATCATCTTTTATAATAACATCTTGAGTTATAAAGACAATTATATCACCTTCAGCTTCAAAAGCTGCTTGTTCTCTTACTATACTATGCGAAAACTTTTCTCTCGGAACTTTTTTATACGACGCATTTAATTGTTTTAATATACTCTCTGTGTTATCATTACTTTCAGTCAATATATATTTAATAGAGATAAGCTCCACAGCTTTTTGAATTTTAATGCTATTATCCAGATTCACTATATACTTTTCTGCATTATATAATGGACAAATTATTGAAATGTTCATTAACAGTTCTCTCCTCCATAAACTTTATCTTAATGCTTATCAAATTGATTTTGTTTTTATTAGTGAACATCACTTTTTTTAATACATCTTAAGTTAGAATTTATATCATTACACAGATGATGTGTCTATACAATACATCATACTTATGAAAACTATAAAGTACGTTGTAACTTTAGGTATAAATAATAAGTCATCAAAGCAATTCATGATAAAAAAACATACTACGGAAATAAAAAAACCTGAGTAAAAATGCTTCATGTATCCTTCACATTTTTTTACGACAGTATATGATTTTCTGATTATTTCACCACACATTAATAATAAAGCTATGATTGCAAATACACCAACCTCAGAAAATATCTTTAAATATGAATTATGTGGCGGTAATGGCCCTGGTTCAGATATTTTTAAATACGGATACTTTTCAATATATCTATCAAACACTTTAACAAAATTACCATTACCAACGCCTGTAAAAAAATTGTCTTGTATAACCCTTAAAGCCATCTGCCATAAATGTAATCTACCTGAATTTGTGGAGCTATCCGATATCTGCTTTAATCTTTCTACAAATGTAGGACTCATAAAAACAAATATAGCAGGAATTGCATACAGGAAAATCCACTTCCAATTAACTACAATTGTTAAAAGCAGTACTCCAATTAAAAAGCCTATCCACCCATTTCTGGAGAATGTAACAGCCAAATTGAAACATAGCATTACTGAAAGTAGTAAATAAACAATCTTGGATTTGTTCTTTGATTTCAAGGTAATACATATTGCAGGAAAGATTAAAATAATTATATATGCAGCGAAAGTATTTGGATGCGGCATAGGTCCGGATACTCTAGATAACCACAGGACTCTTACTAAGTCATATCCAAGCTTATAATTTTTAAAAAACTGAATTAATCCAATAATACACGCTACACCACCACTAGTCATTGCAGATGTAATAATAATTTTATGATATTTAGTATCATTTACTCTTAATCTAACAAATAAATATATTCCCAAATAATATGTATATCTGATTGATTCTTTTATGGCTGTTGTTTTGCTTACAGCAAAAAAAGAAGTGATTAGCATGATTAAAACAAGTAACGAGAATAAAAGACTAAACGGTTCAGCCATTGTCTTTTTTAAACCAATAGTAAAATTAGTTCTTACCTCTCTATACTTTATCAGTTCATAAATGTATATAGCCCCTGCCAATACTATTGTGCCTGAAAGAAGCCATTCGGAACTTTGTGTCGGAACAAATGGAAGACAAAAGAGGTAAAGGCAAATAAGGGAAATAATGATAAAACTATTCTTTTTCATTTTTTTCCTCCATGAAAAATAACTTAAAAACATTTACTCTAATACATTATATATCATTATGATAAACTTTCTATTTTGCACCAATCTTTTTAAATACTACAACTACAGTTTTTAAGACAATAACAAAATCAACCCATAAACTTCTGTTATCTATATAATCCATATCTAGTTGAACTCTTTCCTCATATGTTGTTTCGCTTCTTCCATTAGCTTGCCAATTTCCCGTAAGCCCTGGTCGTACACTTAAAAGCTTATCCGCGTACTCACCATACTTCTTTAATTCATTTTCAACTATTGGTCTAGGTCCCACAAGAGTCATCTCACCCTTGATAACATTTATTAGTTGTGGTAGCTCATCAATGCTGGATTCTCTTAAAAACTTCCCTATTCTTGTTATTCTTGGATCATTATCAAGCTTAAAATTAGCTTCATATTCTTTCTTTTGCTTCTCATCCAACTTTTTCAACATATCCTCAGCATTTTGAACCATTGTTCTAAATTTAATAACCTTGATTACTTTTCCACCTTGTCCAAGTCTTTTGTGAAAAAAGATAATCGGCCCTTTTGAATCTATTCTTATAACAATGGCAACAATTAATAAAAATGGACTCAACAAAACAAGACCAACTATACCTCCAAACAGGTCAAGAAATCTTTTAATTACTCTATATAGAAGCTTTGAATTTAATTTTTCAACATTTGCCATATTATCATCCTTACTCTTCATTATTTGTACCTTCTAATAAAAGCCATCTCTAGCTAATACGTTTTAACCACAGTCATTGTATCATAAAAAAGTCTAAAATTACAAATAAAATTATATTATCTTACTTGTGTCGCTTAAATTTTCCTAGCTCCTTAGAAGAATTTTGTATATTATGGCCTATAAATACAAAAATGAAGTAAACCGCTGTAACCTTAGGAGTATAAAATAAATCATCAAAGCAATTCATCATTAAAAAACATGTTGTAGAAATTAAAAAGCCAGAATAGAAATATTTTATAAAACCATGACATTTTTCTCTTGCATAATATATAGTTTTTAGCATTTCAAAACACATTATCAGAAAAACAATTGAACCAAAAACACCTATTTCAGCGAAGACACGTATATAAGAATTATGAGGCGGTAAAGACAGTGTCTCATTCAATTCAAGCTCTGGAAACTTCTTTACATATCCTGCATACATAGTTCTAAAATTTCCGCTCCCAACTCCTAAAAACATATTCTCCTTAATCATGCTTTCTGCTATTTTCCATATTTTTATCCTTGAATCACTATAGGCGCTGTTTAAAATACTCATTGTTCTATGCCTTATCTCTCCGTTTGTTAAAAGCAATAATGCAGATATGGGATAAAGAGATATAAACTTCCAGCTATATAATATTGATAATATTAATATCCCTACTGCAAAAGCTATCCATCCATTTTTTGAAAATGTGAATGCCAAATTAAAGCTCAATAATATTGAAAGCAATGAATAGTAAATTTTTTTGGTTCCTTTAGACCCTAAAGCCGATAATACAGAAGGAAATATTGCTAAAATTAAATAAGCGGCATATGTATTATGATGTTCAAACGTGGACTTGACTCTTGAATTTAATATTATTTGATCGATGTTTAATCCATTTTTAAAGTATCCTATTACTTCATATATTCCAAATATCGCTACTATAAATGCACCTAGCATATATATTTTTATAATTCCTTCATACATATCTTCTTTATTAATCCTAAACCTTATTACAAAATAAATACCTATGTAGTATATGTATCTAGCCAATTCTTTTACAGAAATAATAAATTCCTTTGAATATAAAGTAGATATGAACATAATTATAACGAATAATATAAATATAATAGTAAATGTATCTGAAAAAACTTGTTTAAATGTAATTATAAATTGAACTCGATAGTCTTTTAATAAAATCAACTCAACCAAATAAATGATACCAATTAAAACGAAAATAAGACTTAAAATCCATTCAAGCCTTGAAGCAGTAGCCAACGGCAAACAAAAAATATATATTCCTACCAGTGACGTTATTACATAGTCTCTTATTTTCATATTAACCCCCAAGTTATCCTGCTTCTTAGTCAGCATGCAAAATAATAAATACCAGAAGCGAGAAGTATTATCATCTATATAGAAC
Organism: Bacillota bacterium; assembly: GCA_023417975.1. Classification (GTDB taxonomy): domain Bacteria; phylum Bacillota; class Clostridia; order Clostridiales; family Clostridiaceae; genus JAEZDX01. Next base: position 1,267 of record JAEZDX010000130.1, on the reverse strand, counting down.
ATAATAAATCTTTTACATTTTACCTTTGCAAAAATCCGTGAAGATTGGATATTTTACTCATCACAATGAAAGATTTTAATGTATTCTATATCTATTACTATTATAATTTATTACATGCAATTGTAAAGTTTATTAACTTGCAGCATAAGCCAAACATAACTCGTACAATTACCCTTAAGTTATTCCTTACAAATTAAAATTGTGAGTTATATTTTGATTATATCCAAATACTGCCACTATAAGCAATTATATTATTAATATTTCAACACAAGCCTTTTTAGTGTATAATTTATATTACTGAACTTTATTTGACTTTTTTCGTATATATGAGTGTACTTCAAAGCAATACAAAATTGAAAGAGGGTATTATTTATGAGCCGAAATCCTTATGAGCGTTCTGACAGTGCACAGACTTCTTCCAGAGAAAGAAATTCCAATAGTAACGCTCCTCGCAGGGATGCAAAATATAATAAAAAGAAGAAGAAATTCAAGCGAAGGCGCAGGATTTTTTTCGGAATTATTTTTAGTTTTATCTTTCTTATAGGTTTTTTATCAGTTTATATTTATAGTAAAACCTTAGGTAAAATCAATATTGAAGGCATAAACAAAGACAACGAATCTTTAGGCATAAGCCAAGAGGTGCTGGATGATATAAAAGGAAAAGATCTTGGTGACAGCATAACAAATATTGCATTGTTCGGTATCGATTCACGTGACATAAATAACACAGAGGGCTCCAGATCCGACTCCATCATGATTGCCACAATAGATTATAAGCACAAAAAGCTAAAGATGACTTCTATACTGAGAGATTCCCGAGTTGAAATTGAAGGCCACGGTTTGGACAAGATAACTCATGCCTACGCTTTCGGAGGCCCTCAATTAGCTGTAAAGACCTTGAATAAAAATTTCGGTCTTAATATCCGAGATTATGTAACAATTAACTTCTTTGGCTTGGAGGATATTATAGACGGTTTAGGCGGTATCACTCTTGAGGTTAAGAGCAATGAAGTCAACGAAATCAACAAATACATTAAAGAGCTTTGTGATATTGACCATAAAAAGTACGTTCCTATTACTAAAAGCGGTACTCAAAAGCTCAGCGGCCGTCAAGCTACATCTTATGCACGAATCCGCCACGTAGGAAACGGAGACTGGGAAAGAACAGACAGACAGCGAAAGGTTATGGATCAAATCTTCAGCGAAGTTATGCATGCAGGGGTAACTAAGTACGGAAGCTTGATGAGTTCCATGTTTCCTTATGTTG
>JAEZDX010000666.1 GCA_023417975.1 Bacillota bacterium | reverse complement strand
TCTCATTACAGCCACCTCTTTAGGTGGTGAAACCTTGAGTACTGTTTTTAAGCCATTTGTGAGAGTTAGCATATATGCAGTGTTAAAATAGCCATCTGCTAACTCTGTTATTATTTCCGGTTTTGTTTCATTTCCGAATGCTTGTCTTGTCATTATATGGATCTGTTCAGGGGTTAGTTTTGATTTTGTTATACTCTCCATATTGATCACTCCTCATTGTTTGAAAACATATATTTATTTTAATTCGTATATTCTTACGCTTGCGTCGCAAGATAAGAATATAGTGAATCAAATTATCATAAATTAAGAAAGTTCATATGAAATTAGTTGCTTTGCAGGATAAAATTCAATTACACCTATTTTTTCTAATCGTCCATTAAAAGGCAAAGCAGTTTCGCTTAAATAATTTATTGCTTTTGCTAATTTTGCTTTGTCAAATGAAACAGTTAATTGGCAATCTGGCTTCCATATTCCTGGAACAAAATAACCTCTATTATCTTTAATTCCAAACTTATTAAATATCTTTTGTATATCCATATGCAATTTTAAAATCTCAATATTATCAGCAATATCTATAGTTATAAATGGATTATCATTTGGATATATACCATACTTTTTAAAATGTATATTTATCTTTTGAATTCTCTTTGATAGTAAATGCAGTTCTTTTTGAATCGAATCTAACTCAAGAGAATCAAACACAGCAAATTTTATATGAGGATTATTAGCAGAATTGATTAGATAATCATCAACACCTAGATCAGCCAATCCCTTCCATAGTGCCTTTATTTTTTCATCTGAAATTGAATCAAAATAACCAACAATAGCATATCCCATACCTATGCCTCCATATCAAGTTACATAAAAAACATATTTTACTTTTTGTACAATATCCTACCATTATGAATTTATTATCCATATAAAAATTTAAAATTAGCGAACTCAGCAAAATTGCTGCAACTAGTGCTATAAGCGTATAAACCTATAATAACACCTGTAAAGCCACCGGCTACTTCAGAGGAAAGGTACCTAGTTTGTGCTGTTCCGAATAACCCTCTTTACATTGACGTATAGCCAAATCATAGTGATGCCTGCTTATCGAGAGTAATTTATCCCATTCAGTATTTTCAAAGGTATAGCAACTTTTATCATTCTGAATGACATTGTTATCAATGCTTTCGAAAAGTGGAACTCCGGGAAAAAATTGAAAGGAGCTGTAGGTCAGATAATATGTATCATTAACCTTACATACGCTTGGGTCAGGGTAAAAGCTTTTAATTACAGGATTCTTGTATTCTATAGTATAACCTCTGATTTTAAAATTTATATAAACCGCAGAATAAAACGAGGGTAAAGTAGTTAATAACAATAGAAAACTAAAGTATACGTAGCTTTATAAATGTGCTAATGTAATTATAGAACGTAAAAACAAAGAATTCCTTAATTATTAAGCCTAAAAATAGCATTTTTTGGACATGCTAAAACCAGAGGTGGATAAAGTGGACTATATGTATTTAAAGCATTTTATTAAAGATGATGATTTTCCTTTTTTTATTCAGCTCGGAAAGCATGATGTTTATATGCATCTGCACTCTCATGCTGATTTTTCCGAATTGGTAATTGTATTGGACGGTACTGCTAATCATATTGTGAATTCAGAGAAATATTTTATAAAAAAGGGTGATGTTTTCGTCATTAATAAAAATACTTTTCATGGTTATGAAGAGGCTGTAAACTTTAAAATGTGCAATATCATGTACAAGCCAAAGGATTTGTACCAGGTTGGCAATGATTTGAAGAACGCTTTAGGCTATCAGTCGCTTTTTGTCCTTGAACCTTCTCTGGCAAAGGAATATAATTTCAAAAGCAAGCTGCAGCTAAATCTCTCCGATTATGAAAAAGTAAAAGAAACCATCTTCGAAATGGTAGATGAATATGAAAATAAGTCTCAAGGCTATCAGACGATGCTCTATTCACACTTTATGGGTTTGGTAGTTTTTTTATCAAGGAAATATGACTTTGATTGTTCAGGATTAAAGGAGAACCTTATAAGCATTGCAAAAGCAGTATCCTACATAGAAAATCATTTTCAGGAAAATATTAATTTGGACCATCTGGCGGAATTGGCAGGACTTTCAGTCAGGCATTTTAACAGGATTTTTAAAGAAAATTATAAAACAACCCCCATGAGTTATATTCTTAGTCTGCGGATTCAATATGCATGTTTACTATTAAGAAAAAGCAAATCCAGAATTTCTGAGATAGCTTTTGAAAGTGGTTTTGAGGACAGCAACTATTTTACAAGACAGTTTAAAAATATTATAGGATGTTCACCAAAAGATTATCGTGCTAATAGTGGAAGCTTGCATAGTCTGGAATATTAATCAAACAAAAATTTATTACATAGATGAATGAAACTTATCTTTAGATCGCAGGTGATGATGTGCCGAATATCATTATCTGCGACATTTTTAGTTCATTTATGAAAAGATATATAATTGAAAAAATTATTGACATATGTCATAAATGCGGTACAATAAAGTTGAAAGTGACATATGTCAGTAACTATATAGAAAGTAACAAAAATCTTCACATGGAGCTGTCACAAAATATCCAGTCTTCAAGGATTTATGGGACTGCTCAAGGTGACTAGATTTTTACTTTCTATATAAAAGTAACAAAAATCTTCAGTGATGAGGTGAATGATTTATGCCGAGACCAAGAAAATGCAGAAGAGTATGCTGCCTGCCCCAAAGTGATATATATGGACCGCTTAACACTATCATTAAGGAGGATCATTTTGTTACTATGACAGTTGATGAGTATGAAACCATACGGCTGATAGATCTGGAAGGGTTTACTCAGGAAGAGTGTGCAAATCAGATGAGTATTGCACGTACAACTGTTACGGGCATTTATAATGAGGCAAGAAGAAAACTCGCCGAATCATTAGTAAATGGGAAGATGCTTAGGATAGAAGGCGGAGATTACCAATTGTGCAGCAATTTTGAAAAACCTTGCAGAGGTGGCGTATGCCCCAGGCGCCGATGCGGCAGAGATTTTGGGGAAGGTGAAGATAAGAATATATGATCTACAGAGTGTTATTAAAAAATAATATAAATGAAGGAGTGTTTATTTTGAAAATTGCAATTGCTACTGAACAAAACAACGTATTCGGACATTTTGGGAAGTGTGAAAACTTTACTGTAGTTGAGATAGAAAATTCTGAGGTGAAAAGCAAAACTATTTTAACACTGAAGGAAATCAACATGGAGCTCTCCCGCCATTTCTTGCCTCACATGGTGTAAATGTGGTTGTAGTAGGAGGTATGGGAGAAGGGGCAAGGCAAAAGCTTGCTTCAAATAATATTGAAGTTATAACCGGAGCCAGTGGTAAAATTGAAGATGTAATAAATGCATATATGAATGGAACTTTAAAATCCAGCGGTACAGGATGCTCAGAACACGACCATTCACACGGTCATGAGCATGGAGATGGTGGCTGCAGCTGCGGTCACAATTAATCTGTTAAAATTAGTTAGGTCTTAAACATACGATGAACATACATAGAACACACAAAGTATATTACATTCTGCCTTCGCAAAAATCCTT
>JAEZDX010000660.1 GCA_023417975.1 Bacillota bacterium | reverse complement strand
CACGAAAATCAAAGACTATTCCAAGCACATATATATTGCAACTGCCGCGGTTATGCTTCTTACAATTTTATTTGGCGAGACTTCTAATGGAAAACCATTTTTGTCTATTGGCATAAGCATTGATTTTATTGATATAAGTCCTGTATTCTTCACTATTTCTTTAGCGTGTATTCTTAACCAAACTAATTGGAACGAGGCAAGAAAGATTGTCCATAGCGGCGTCTTACTTGTGATTCCCATTCTACTAATGATTGCAGGACATTCATTTTCTGCAGTGTTACCTTATTGTGCTTCAGTTATAATTCTTTTAATTATGTCTGGAGTTAAAATAAAAAACATATGTATACTGATAGTTTCCTGCATAGCTGCATTTACCATTTATTTGCTTAACGAGTCTTATCGTATAAATAGACTTTTAGTTTTCTTAAATGCAAAAACTGATCCGCAGGGAAGAGGATATTTAAATGTACAGCTAGATAAACTACTGCACTCCGCCGGAATGTGGGGCCAAGGACTTACCCTTGACAAAAAAATATTGCCCGAAGTACATACTGATTTTATTTTTACTTATATAGTATATACCTTCGGCTGGATTGCAGGAATTTTATTGGCTGCTTTAGCAGTGCTTTTCTTAATAAAAATAGGCAAAACCGTGCTTTATGTTAAAAACAGCTATGGGAAGCTTTTAATCGGCGGCTTTGCAGCAATATTCGCCGTTCAGTTTACATGGAACATACTTATGAATCTAGGTCTAGTTCCTATAACTAGTATAGCTTTGCCATTTATAAGCTATGGCAGTTCTCAATTTATCATAAATATATCAGCTATCGGCTTGATTTCAAATATATATAAGCAAAGAAATAAGTCTCTTAAGACTGCTGTCACTAAATAAAGTCTTTAAATATGATTTAGAGGAGTTCAAATTTAATGAAAATAAGATTATCGAATTTTACACCATTTATTGTCGCAGTACCTTCAATCACTATTGGCGCCATAGCAATGTATCACAATAAAATTTTCACGTTAGTTTGGGCACAAAATATTGCTTGTCTAGTAATAGCGGGATTAATTTCATACTTCGTAGTTTCAAAGAGAACTAATACGAGAACTACAGGTTCTTGGCGCATTTCCATTCCAATGTCACTGTTATTTATAGTATTAACATTTATTAACCCAGGAATGGATGGTGTTCACAGATGGCTGTCTATAGGAATAATAAAGTTTAATGTTTCAATGATAGTGTTACCCATACTAATAATAGGATTATGGCAATTATCGCAAGTTAAAAGCTTATGGCTTACAATCATTATAACCTTTGCTATATCGGTTTTTCTGGCAATTCAGCCTGATGCTTCCCAGCTTACCGGTTTTGCAATTCCAATGATGATTATTTTATGCAATAAAACTAATAAAAGGGTTCATCGTTTATTTATTGTTTTAATACTTACTATATTAATTATACTTTCATGGGTATTTTTAGATAGCCTCCCACCGGTAGCCTACGTGGAAGGAATATTGAGTTTATTAGCTAATATTGGATTAATATGGCTCACATTAGGAGTGCTTTCACTTCTAATATTGCCGCTTCCTTTTATATTATTCCCTCCGAAGGGCCTTAAGCTGCCTTCAATCTGCATTGGAATATACTTTATTATAATTATAATTTCTACATTTTTAGGTAACTTTCCGGTTCCGTTAATTGGCTATGGTATTTCTCCAATTATAGGCTATTTTGCAGCAATAACTTGGCATACAAAAGCTAGAATTAATTAATAGTTCTTTCTTATGGTAAGCATAAGCCGGCCGTCATCGTTACTATGTATTCAGCTTTCTATATACCAGGTTGGAATAGAGTTCTTCATATTGTCAAACCAAGTAAGAACTTCTTTTGCTTGATTTTTCATAGTAGTAACTTCTTCATCTCCAAATGGTATTGCCCAATAAATTGAAGATAAAGTATTTGAAGAAATATAAAGTGCCAACAGCTTAAAAAACTCCATGGGCGGTTTACCGCCAAAATAGCCGTTGATTTGGCCTGTAGCAAAATTCGGACTGACCGCAGCACTCCATACAATACGATTAAACTCTTCCCAAGGATCACCAAAATCCGGCCGATTAAAATCAATTATAGAAAGACTATTGTCCGAAGATATAATCATATTTCCAACATGGTAGTCACCATGTTGATAGCTCTGAGGTCTACAATCTATAAGGTGACGATTATTTTCAATATAGTTGATTATTTTATCATCTCCCTGTAACTTAATACCACAGTTTTTATATTTATCAATTTTATTATTTATCTTACGATTGAATCGGCTGTTCCACGCTTCCTGTTCTTTTGGAGCAGGAAGTGAATGAATAAGTCTGAGTATTTTCCCGGATTTTATTCCAAGCATATATTGTTCTTCTTCCGGTAAACATGGAAGCACAACTTCCGCATCTTGTCCTTCACACCATGTAAGCAATGAATAAACATTCTGTCCATTTTTACAGAGACCAAAATCCACCGGCTGCGACATAGGTATTTCCAAAGCCGCAGCTTCCTATACCAATTCAAACTCCAACTTTTTATTATTATATTCACATATATTTGAAACACGCAAAAGCAGCTTTCTTCCATCTGCGGTTTCAACATAATACTTTTTATCACTTGACCATCCTTTGTTTATAGGCTCCATTTTTATGATATTATAGTAGTCCTTTAATTTCTGCATATATTTAACTCCATATCCGCCAATTTGCAAAGCTTAAACATACAAAATAAGTTTATTATGGGAAATAGCAATAAAACTATATATATAAAACGTGTTTTTCTTATTTTTTCAGATGCATAAAAGATTCGTATAGTACCATTCATTGATAAAATAAGCACAATGCACGCCAGTATGACTAAACCCGTTGCTGCAATAAACCCTATTATGGCATATATCCAAATAGGCAATGCCATAAAGGGGAAAAATAACATAAGAAAGAATGCCGACAAAACATATCCCAATACATCACCCGGATGCATTAATAAATGCCCTATAGTTGCATGATTTTTACCGATAAAATATGTAATGCCCGTAAGGAAAACTACTGAATAAAGCAAATTGCCATATATACTATAATTCAACAATCTCTTACCGGAATCTAAAATCAATAACTTTCTAGGCCTGTCCGCGTCCTTGGAAAGAGAAAAAAGCGGAAAGACATTTAGTCTGATTAAACTAAAGACAGAAATGATAACTATCTCTAAAGCAATGAAAAATATTGGGATGGAACCGCCAAATTCTTTGAATCCGCTTTTAACACACTGAGATAGCGGGAGTATATCTAAAAACGCCACCGGTAACACTAGCATTAAAATAAGAGGCAGCAATGTAATAAGACCATAGCCGGTAAATACTCCGCCGCTCCTAACCTTGCCGGCAAGCAGCAAGTACGTAATAATTGCTCCTATTATACAAATAAACACCAAAACTAACATACTTAACATAATTTCAACTCTCCTATTTTACTATTTCCATGTTGTTGGATAATCCAAATGCTTAGGCAGTTTGGTATTTCTGTTTCCTCTAGCGGAATTAATCTGTCCTTGAGTTAAGAAAACAGCCTCCCTTAAATCAGCATTACTAAAATTCGTATCTCTTGTATCTGCGCCTAAGAAGATTGTTCCGTCAAATGTGCAACCATCGAAATTAGCTGCAATCAATAATTTCATGCTTAAGTCTATTCCGCTCATATCTATTTTATTAAAACTTTTCCCAAAAAACTCCTTCGGCAGCTTATTAGCACTTTTTTTATAACACTTAATAATGGAATTACATACTTGCTTTAATATTATATTAATACTATCTCTATAATTCTCATAGTCAATTTCAAGTATAGTTTGTGGTTTAGAATTACATAAGGCTTCATTTTCATTAATTAAATTTTGAACATCACTCCATAATTCTTTAGCAGGAACTATTGTCTTGGCTTCTTCTAAAAAATAGCGTATTTGATATAATTGAAATACAGCTACGAAAACTTCAAATATTTCTTTTGCTTTCTCTTGTGCGTTTTGCCATGTCTCTCCTTTATAAATGTGCTGTGTTACATGCTGTCCTGCTCCAAAGCAATCATAGCCTATGCAGCCTTTCATATTACGCTTCTCCAATTCATGGTGAATCATGCAGCGATAATTATGTTCTAGTTTTACACATGGCTTACCTGCTTCTTTATTTTCCGGAAAACCGTCTATTTTTGAAAAAAACAACGCTGTACAACATAAACCACTGCATTTAGAACAATCTATTTTAAACTGATCTAACTTTATCTTATTTTTTTCATGTATCTTCATAGCTATCAACTTTTCCTCCATCCTCTGCATATTACAACCACTCTTTTGCATGTTCTCTAATAAATTTAATTTCCTCTAAATATAAATCTCTATGTCCCTCTTCCAACATTTTCTTAAAAGCTGTATTGCCATTTTTAGCTTCATCATAAATTAAATCTGAAAGTGCCTTTAGTCTTGCTATCATTTGCTCAAATAAATCGTTAGGGCATTCCATTCCATAGGCATTAAAAAACACATGGATGCTGCTGCTTCTAAACTCCTTGTCTATATCAGCAGCATAATTCCTATATTCACGCTTTTCAATGTCATAAATTTTCTCACTAAATGGAACAAATCTATAAAGTGCATATACGATATCCCATATTCTAGGGGCAGGACAGCATGAATCAAAATCAATCAGTCCGTAAGGCATATCATCTATAAATGTTACATTATATGGCGCAATATCATTATGACATATAACTTCCTTTTCCAAAGAACCTTTATAGGGAAACATCC
>JAEZDX010000448.1 GCA_023417975.1 Bacillota bacterium | reverse complement strand
ATTATTGTGAGAGACGGCAAAATCTTGATAGAGGATCCTGAAGAAGGCGGAAAGTCAGCGATACTGTCTGCTAGCAACGGAATATCTGTAACTGTAAATGGTGAGCTTATCAACGGCAGAGTAGAAGTGTATCATAAGGATGAAATCGAATATAATTTTGAAGAATTAGAAAGTCAGAGATTCTTGGACGTAAAGGTATCTCAGAATAGGCTGGAAGCGTATATAGCTATTAAATATGTACCTTTAACTAAGTATAAACTAAAAGAAACTGAAGGTGCCGGATTTTTGACTTTGGAAAGAGAAATACAGGAGGAAATATATCCTCCTCTATTCACAGTAGATGATGTGAAAACAGAGCTGTCAAAGCTTGGTATTAAATTTGGCTTAAGAATTGATGAGCTGGATGCACTTTTAAAAAGCAAAGCTCAGGGCGAATTTTTAGTGGCAAAAGGTAAAGCTGCGCTTGATGATACTAATGATGTTATTGACTACAAATTCGGTTCGGGTAAAAATGCTGGAATGAATAGAGACGATAACAAAAGTATAGACTACAGAAACTGGAATATGATAGTTTGTGTTAAAAAGGGCGATCTAATCGCTGAGAAAATCCAAGGTAAAGTCGGCAGTAACGGGACTGATATATATGGTAATGTGTTGACTAAGAAGGAAGGCAAAAAAATAAACTTAAAGGTTGGACCAGGATGTGAAATAAAAGAAAATACTGTTATAGCAACAGTGGACGGCCGACCAAATGAAAAGAATCATGTAATATGTGTCAATGAAATATACGAAGTTCCAAAAGATGTAGATATGAAAACAGGAAATGTAAAATTTGTCGGAGATGTAAAAATATTCGGTAATGTGACACAAGGCATGAAAGTAGAAGCCGGCGGCGCTATAAATATAGAGAAGGATGTAGAAAGTTCGAATATTGTTGCAGTCGGTGATGTTATTATTAAAGGTAATATATTGTCTTCCAAAGTAACAGCAGGTGGACAAGATGTTATCTCTCAAAGAAGAATAAAGGACCTTGAAGTATTCATACAGTCTATTTTAAGTCTTGAAGAAAATGTCCTTGAGATAAAGAAGTTTAATTTATTAGGCTACAATAAAGAGGATGGAGAGATAATAAAGGTTCTTTTAGAAACAAAATTTAAGACTATGAATAAAACCTGCATCAATATAATTAAAGATTCCGTTTATGATGAATATTGTGAGATTGATGGCGTTGTTTCATTGATACGACAGATGCTTGTAGGTATGGCCCCATTAGGAATTAAGCATTTTACAGAATTAGACAGACTTGTGGAAGCCTCTAAAGAAAAATTGGATGTATTAAGCGAAAATCTGAGCCTGCCTGTAGACGTAAATATTTCCTATTGTCAAGATTGTAATGTCAGCAGCTCCGGTGATATTTATATAACCGGCAGAGGTGAATATGTTTCAAATATTTTAGCCCATAATTCTATAATTTTCACATATGATAAAGGCATAGCAAGGGGAGGGGAACTGCAAGCAGGTAAAGAGATCAAATGCAAAATGGTAGGAAGTACGGGTGGAGTTTTAACAAAACTTTCCGTTAGTGAGCAAGGTCACATTTGGGCTGATGTTGCTTATCACAATACTAAGATATGCATAGGAAATAAGGAAGTCATTTTAGAAATGCCATTTAGGAATATCCATGCTTACATTGATAGCACTGGAGATTTAATGGTTGAAAAGCTGAAATTATAGGGAGGTAACACATGATATGGATAAAGAAATAAAAATTTTGATTTTTTCTGTGAATGGAGATTACTATGCAACTGACATTATGGAAGTGGAAAGAATAATTGGATACATAGTTCCAACTAAACTTCCTGATTCACCTCATTTTATCGAGGGAGTAATTAACCATGAAGGACACATACTCCCCGTTATGAATCTTTCAAAAAGATTTAATTTAAGAAATGTGGATATAGTTGACGATTCCAAAATTATAGTTGCAAAAGAAGAGCAAGGTAAAATTGGAATGATAGTTGATATTGTATCTGAAGTAAGAGATATAAAAGAGGATGATATTGAAACTCCACCAGATGTTGTGGCAGGCATATCAAAAAGATATATAAAGGGATTGATAAAGCTTGAAGATAAGATAGTTGTCTTTTTGAATATTTCAGCCATATTAACGGAGGAAGAAAAGAAGAATTTGTTTTAAGGTGGAGAATATGGATATTAAAGAGATTAGAGTAGGAATAGCTGATTTAAATGTAGTATGTTCTCCAGGAAGGTTAATAACTGTAGGGTTGGGTTCTTGTGTTGGTATAGCTCTTTATGACCAGTACTCAAAGATTGGCGGATTGGCACATATTATGCTCCCGGACAGTGTTCAATTTAATAATGTAACTAACCCTTTGAAATTTGCAGATTTAGCAATTCCTGATTTGTTGGAAAAATTAAAGAAGCTGGGAGTAAATCCGAGAAGCCTGAAAGCTAAGATTGCCGGAGGGGCTTCTATGTTTAGTTTTTCGGACAAAAGCATGATTATGGATATAGGCAGTAGAAACTCTACTGCGGTAAAGATAGCACTTGAAAAACTAAATATCCCCGTTGTAGCTGAAGACATTGGAGGGAATAGAGGAAGGACAATGATTCTGGATACCCAAAACGGAATTGTTCAAATAAAGACTGTAGGTTTACCAATAAAAGAAATGTGATGGGGGGAGAGTTTTGAATCAGATAAAAGTACTAGTTGTTGACGACTCGGCTTTAATGCGTAAAATTATTTCAGACATGATTAATTCTGAAGCTGATATGGAAGTAATAGAAACTGCGAAAAATGGACAAGATTTATTAAAAAAGATTGAAAAGATAAATCCCCATGTCATTACTCTAGATGTTGAAATGCCAATAATGGGAGGAATAGAGGCATTAAGAGAACTAAAAAAGAAAAATATTAATATTCCCGTTATTGTTTTAAGCAGTGTATCTCAGCAAGCTGCAAACTCAACTATGGAATGTTTGGAGGCAGGTGCTTTTGACTTCATAGCAAAACCTTCCGGACAAATTAGTCTTGATATAGATAAGGTTGGGAAAAATCTGGTTGAAAGAATCAGACTGGCTTATGATAAGAATTTCAAAATAAGAGATGTTCCGAGAGAAGCTTCAACCTCGACTAAGGCGGTAAATAGAAGGCCGGAGGTTATTAAGAGGAAAATTATAAAAGGAAAAATAGAAGCCGTTGTTATAGGGGCATCTACAGGAGGCCCAAAGGCGTTATATTCTGTAATAACAGCGCTTCCTCAAAGTATCGGAGTACCTGTTTTTATTGTACAGCATATGCCGGCAGGATTTACTAAAGCTTTTGCAGATAGACTAAATGCCAATAGTGATGTAAAGGTTGTTGAGGCAGTCCATGGACAAAGTATTGAAAAGAATACTGTATATATTGCTCCTGGTGGCTTTCATATGATGATTGGCAAAGAAAATAAAATAAGCCTAAATCAGGAACCTCCGATTTGGGGAGTAAGGCCTGCTGTGGACAAGCTATTTGTTTCTGCAGCTGAGGTTTACGGTTCTGCTTTATTAAGCGTCGTACTGACAGGTATGGGTAAAGATGGAGCTTCCGGAACGGTTGAAGTTAAGAAAAAGGGTGGAATTACATTATCTGAACATGAGAGTACTTGTACTATTTATGGTATGCCAAAAGCAACTTATGAGACAGGAATGGTGGACGAGGTGCTTCCATTAAATGAAATACCTATAGAGATTATGAGATTATTAACGATGTAGCGTGGAGGTAGTTATGGACTTTGTAAATTTTGAGCAGTGGGTATTTAAGGAATTTGGAATTAACTTGTCGGCATATAAATCAAATCAATTACACAGAAGAATCTCAAGCTTAATGACCAGAATAGGTGTTTCAAGTTTGGAAGAATATATAACATTATTAAAGAAAGACGCAAATCAAAGACAGAAATTCTTGGATTTTATTACTATTAACGTAACGGAATTTTTCCGAAATCCGGAAATATTTGACGATTTGCATAGAAAATTGGTTTCAGACTTACTGCCGAACAATAAAAATCTTAAGGTGTGGAGTGCAGCATGCTCTATAGGAGCTGAGCCATATTCGCTTGGAATGATATTAAATGATGTTGCACCTGCTGGAAGACACACTATAATAGCAACAGATATAGACTCAACAATATTGGAGAAAGCAAAGGCAGGAGAGTATTTGGCCGCAGACATAAAGAATGTAAAGAAGGATTATGTAAATCGATATTTTACTATAAAAGGTGATAAGTATCTAATTAATGATAATATAAAAAAAATGGTTACATTTATGAAACATGACCTCATTCTTGACAAATATGACAATAACTTTGACTTGATTGTATGCAGGAATGTTGTTATATACTTTAATCAGGACATAAAGAATAATATATATGAAAAATTCAGCAGTTCCCTGAAAAAGGGAGGAATGCTATTTGTTGGTGCAACAGAAAGTATATATAATTACCGTGATTATGGATTTGAAAAGGCTTCGACCTTTATTTATAAGAAGCTATAAGGTTAAGAGCTGAAGGTTTAAAAAGCTTTTTGCTCAAAGAAGAAATACAGGAGGGAAGTTACATGGATACACAACAGTATATGGCTATGTTTCTAGAGGAGTCTATGGACAATCTACAGACGCTTAATGAATCACTTCTGGAATTAGAGCAGTCCCCTGAAGATGTAAATAAATTGAATGAAATCTTTAGAGTAGCTCATACCATTAAGGGTATGGCTGCGACAATGGGCTTTAGTCAAATGGCTGAATTGACTCATAAAATGGAAGATGTTCTTTCAAAGTTCAGAGATGGTGAATTAAGCGTTACTCAAAAGGTTGTAACTGTACTTTTCGAATGCTTAGATACTTTAGAAAATATGGTTAATAATATTCAAGAAGAAAATAATGAAGAGATAGACATTGCTCATATAATTCAGGAACTTGATTCAATAGCTCACAATAGGATTGACGAAGTTATAGACAGTAAGGAAGCTGAAGTAGATACTAGTGTGGACAATGGAACGAAAGCTGAGGAAGCAGGGGAAAGAATACTTCTGAATGAATATGACATAAATGTTATAAGAGAAGCTAATTATAGAGGATATAACGCTTTCGAAATTAAAATTATCTTAAGTGAAAATACACTTTTAAAATCTGCCAGGGCGTTCCTTGTATTTAAAAGTCTTGAGGAAAACGGTGAAATAATTAAGTCAATTCCTACTACTGAGGAATTGGAAAATGAAAACTTTGATTTTGAAATAAGTCTTATATATGTTTCCACTAAGGATATGGATAGTATACACGAAAGCCTTATGAACATTTCTGAAGTTGAAAAGGTACTTATGATGTCTATAGATATAGATAAGACTGTGCCTTACAGAGCTGTTGCTCAAGATATTTCCAAGGAAGCTCCTAAGGTTGACGAAACAAGCACTAAGACTGCAGTGAAAAGACCGGCTGTTGAGAAGATTGATGGCAGCCAGGAAAAAGATAATGGAACTCACAAAAAAGTTCATCAATCTGTAAGAGTAGATTTGGAACGATTAGATAGATTTATGAATATGGTGTCTGAGCTCGTTATTCACAGAACAAGACTTGAACAAATAAGTTCAAATCATAAACTGGTAGAATTAAATGAAACCTTAGAACAGGTTGCAAGAACAACCTCTGATCTTCAGGATTTAGTTATGAAGATTAGAATGCTTCCGCTGGACATAGTTTTTAACAGATTCCCAAGACTAATAAGAGACTTATCTGTGGAACTTGATAAAGAAATTGATTTTGTAATAAAAGGTGCAGAAACTGAACTTGACAGAACCGTTATAGATGAAATAGGAGAGCCTCTTATACACTTAATTAGAAATGCTGCCGATCATGGTATCGAAACTAAGGAAGAAAGAATTCAAAAAGGTAAGAATCCGTTGGGAACTATAAAGCTTGTTGCTTATCAAGAAGGTACTAAGGCTGTTATCAAAGTAGAGGATGACGGTAATGGACTTGATGTGGAAAAGATAAGGAAGAAAGCTGAAAAGGTTGGAATAAACACTGAAGGAATGTCAGAAAGCGATATAAAAAACCTTATATTTGCTCAAGGCTTCAGTACTAGTGAAAAGGTAACCGATATTTCCGGAAGAGGAGTAGGGATGGATGTCGTTAAGACAAAAATCAATTCCTTAGGTGGTACAGTTGATGTAGTAAGTGAATTAGGTAAGGGGTCCGCCTTCATAATAAAACTACCATTGACATTGCAAATTATTCAAGCTCTTCTTGTTAAAGTTGGTACTGAGACTATGGCTATTTCTTTAGGGTATATTGATAGAGTTATTGATTTTCAGGAAGATATGGTTAAGAAAACTAACAACAGAGAAGTAATTATCTATAGAGAGAATGTAATTCCTCTCGTTAGAGTAAATAAGAAATTAGGAATTGAGAGTCAGGACAATAAAAACAAGTTTGTAGTAATTGCTAAGGTAGGCGATAAGACTACTGGACTACTGGTAGATTCACTATTAGGACAGCAAGAAATTGTAATCAAGCCATTGGGAAGAAGCCTGCACACATTAAAGCAATACATTGGTGCTACAATTTTAGGTGATGGACTGGTTACATTGATTCTTGATGCAGCAGCGTTGATATAGTAACAAAGTTACACCAAGGAGGATATGGGATGAGTATTTTAGAGTTTAACGCCCTTCAATTAGATGCTTTAGCTGAAGTGGGAAATATAGGAGCAGGAAATGCGGCTACCGCACTATCTCAGCTTATAAATAAAAAAGTGGACATGACAGTTCCCGCCGTTAATATAGTTCCTTTTAATGATATATTTTCAAGAAATGAAGGGGAACAATTAGTTGTAGGTGTTGTTGTAAGAGTATTAGGTGATACGCCGGGTAATATTTTGTTTATATTCGATTACAACACTGCACAAAATATGATAGAATTACTGAGCGGTAAAAAAGAGGAAGAATTCAGTGAGCTTGGATATTCCGTTTTATGTGAAGTAGTAAATATAATTTCAGGTTCATACATGAATGCCATAGCAAGATTCACCAATCTTCTCATTATGCCGTCTGTGCCCGCAGTTGCCTACGATATGCTGGCTGCGATATTATCAACAACATTTATAGAATCTGGTCAATATGATGACTATGTTCTAGATATTGAGACTATATTTTTGAATCAGGATGCCACAAGCATAGGAGGGCACTTCTATTATGTACCTATGCCCGGTTCACTTGAAAAGATATTGAATTCTCTTGGAATTAATTAGTAAAAGTCAAAAAATAATCTTAGAATAAATAATTAAAATAAAAGGAATATGAGGAGCATAGTAAGAAGCTACTATGTGCTAAAAGGAAATACGAGGAGGATATAAAATGGCTAAAGTTTTAATTGTAGATGACGCTGCATTCATGAGGATGATGATTAAAGACATACTGGAGAAGAATGGGTTTGAAGTAATTGGAGAAGCAAGTAATGGATTAAAGGCTGTTGAAATTTACAAAAAGGAAAAGCCTGATGTAGTAACAATGGATATTACAATGCCTGATATGGATGGTATTGAGGCTGTAAAGGAAATTAAAGCTTTTGACCCTGCAGCAAAGGTAATAATGTGCAGTGCTATGGGACAGCAGACTATGGTTATGGATGCTATAAGAGCCGGTGCAAGAGATTTTATCGTTAAGCCTTTCCAATCTGATAGAGTATTGGAAGCTATAAAAAAGGTTGTTGGTTAAAAAGTTCATAAAAATGTCATTATTTTAAGGAAAAAACAGTTTAAGAGAGGTGAATTGTATGCAAATAATATTTTTTAAATTAAACGACGAAGAATTTGCAATT
>JAEZDX010000369.1 GCA_023417975.1 Bacillota bacterium | reverse complement strand
TACTTCAGTAGGAATAGGTTCATCTGACAGCGGTACGGATACATACGAACCAAATAACAGCATAAGTACTGCGTATTCCATAAGCTTTGGAAATACATATAACTCACTTATATCTTCTTCAACAGATTTGGATTATTATAAAGTTACTACTACTAAAGCCGGAACTATAAGTGTTACTTTGGGAAATCTTCCTGCCGACTTTGATCTATATTTAAAAAATTCCAGTGGAAGTATTGTAGCTAGATCGGAAAAGGCAGGTACAAGCTCAGAAAGCATAACCTATAGTGCAAAAAATACAGGAACCTATTATATAGAAGTATTTGGGTATAACGGTGCATACAGTACATCTCAAAAATATACTTTAAAAGCGACATTTCAATAATTAATTTAATCTTGATATAGGAGTACACAGCTTGTGTACTCCTATTCTTGTGCAACTAAATATATTTTAAAAGTTGTATAAACTAGTTAATAGGTGTATAATGTTTTAAGATTTATCAAGATATTTTATAAGACGGATGGTGAAAAATATGCCGATAGTAACAATTGAAGGACCAAAGATAAGTAAGGAACAAAAAGCTCAATTAGTTAAAGAAATCTGTGAAACTTTGACAAAGGTTTATAAGTTGCCGGAAGATACTATTAATACTATTATTAAAGAAAATGATCCCGACAATCTTGGTCATGGTGCAAAGCTCATTTCGGATTTAAGAGCTGGAAAATAGGACCGTTGTCTTAGGGCGGTAATTACCGCCCTTTTTTTCAATTTTAGGCGTATATTAATTATATATAGAATACATTAAAAGTCTTACTAAGCACTTTTGCAAAATATTGGATAGAGACAAAAAGAGAAAGACTTATTGTGATCTATGTAGAAAGAATTTTAATTTTCTTTAGGAGGACATATGGGGAGTAAAGGTATAAAGAATAAAAGGAGAATAAACCTAAAAAGAATAGCAGCATTTATATCATATCAACTAATATTTTTATTAATAACAACTCCTTTCTGGGTGTTTAAAGGGCCTTTCAAAAATGTAAAAGACACGGTTGTTGGCTCCATAATGGCTACAAGGCATCAATTTTTGGCAACAATTTTTTTAAGTAAAGGAGAAGTGGACAGTATAATTTCAAAGAGCAATGTAGAAACAGATTCTTCAAAGCAAGATACGTCACAAATACACATTAAAGCTGATGATAGTGTTAATATATCAAGATATGATTTGCATACTTCCAGGTTTGATGGATATATTCTGGAAATTAGCAACCCTAAAAAAGTAAAGGTGGGTATGACGAAAAGGCTTGGTAAGATAGGAGAAAGAACAAGCGAAATAGCAGAGGATAATAATGCTGTTGCTGCCATAAACGGTGGAGCCTTTAAGGATGTGTCCAGTGACGGAAAGCAATTTGCAGGTACAGGGGCTTTCCCTGGTGGAATTGTGATTTCAAACGGCAATGTATTATTTAATGATGTAAAAGATGGAAAACCAATAGATATAACAGGTTTTACAAAAGATGGAGTTCTTGTCATTGGGAAGTATGCTAAGAATGAGGTTGAAAAAATGAATATCACTGAAGCACTTTCTTTTGGAGCTATAAATAGCTACCTAATTATAAATGGCAAACCACAGCTTGAGGATGACGGTGGACAAGGGTTAAATCCTCGAACCGCCATTGGACAAAAAGAGGATGGAACGGTAATTTTCTTAGTGGCAGATGGTAGAGGAGTTGTAAAGAACGGTGCCAGTCTAAAAGAAATTCAAGACATTAAGCTGAATATGGGTGCATGGAATGCTGCCAATCTGGATGGAGGTTCCTCAAGCACAATGTATTATAACGGCAGCGTTATAAATAGTCCATCTAATTGGGATGGAGAAAGAACTGTAGCCACAGCTTTTTATGTGGAAAAATAAATTTATTTACTAGGAGAAAAGCATGAAGAGATTTGTTAGAATTATTTGCTGGAGTTTAATTGCAATATTTTTTCAAGTATCATTTTTATTGTTTTTAAATAATTATTATTGGAAGTCTCAGTCTACATTTAAAATAGTTCCCGTATCTGAGGTTAAGGCTGAAGAACCAAAGATGCTTACGAATTTAGAAGTTCCTACGGAGTCGGGAGATTTAAAAGTATCTTATAACGGTAAACATATAGCATATATATTAAAAGGCAAATTAGTAGTACAGGATACGTATACAGGCAAAAGTCAATCCATAGATATTCCGAATAAAGGAAGTATATCCTACTATCGATGGCTTCCGGACAGAGATAGATTGATAATTGCAGAGAAATATGTAAACGGACGAAAAGAGACAATAAAATTCACTTATTATGATGAAAGTACAGGGGAAAGAACCGAAATAGTGGACAATCATAAGGAGCTTGCACAGATAGTCTTGTCGGAAACTGATTATGAAGTGAAGGATATGAGCTTGTCTACCGCTACTTCAGTAATGTTTATCAGGATTTCAAAGGCAGGTGGAAAGAATATAATTTACCATATGAACATTATGTCTCAGCTTGAAAAGCTTGAAAGCAATAATATTCAAATGGTTAGTATGGAAGCACTAAGCACTGAAGACAAGTTAATATATGATACTCCTGTGTATAAAAAACTCATGGCTGCACCTTCCAATAAACAAATTAGTATTACAGGAGTAAAACAGTATATTCTTTTAGGCGTAGATGATGATGATAACATATATGTTGGAAATGGAGAAGATGGAAAAATAAAAAGTATTTATTATGGAACACTAGGGACGCCGACTAAGGATTGGAAAAATATTCAGCTTGAACAGCCTACAGAGAAAAAGAATATATTTATAACAAGAAAAGGTAAAATATTACTTAACGACAACTTAAAAGGTGAAATTAATAATCTTACAGATAATAAAGCTACCAAATATATTGGTAAATTTCTTGCCATATACAATAAGGGTGTTATTAGCGAGGAAAATGGCAAGTTGACAGATAATTGCTTCAAAGACTGAGACTTCTATATCGTATAGGTCTCATACTGAAGGCTTTAATTTGAATATCATATTATGAAAGTCGCAGGCATATATAATATGGGGGTGACTTTTATGAACATAACAAAAAGTTGTTTTAATTGCGGAGGAGTATTATTTAGTATTATCCCTGAAACGGGAAATTATCAAGCTGTGTGTTCTGAATGTGGAGCTATAATTGGTGGAGCACAGCTTGATAAATATATGACAATTAAGGATACTTGCACTAATTGTAATTGTTCTAAATTCAAAATAAAAGTAACCAAAGTTGAGGATGAAGAAAATTGGGGACTTGAATGCTTTCAATGTAGGGCTGAGCCAGCCTATGTGTATGTAGATAAAGATCTTAATGAAATTGATGAAAAGACAAGAGAGAATTTTATTTTAAAAGATATCATTTATGAATTGCAGGAAAAAATTAACGATTTAGAAAAGCGGTTTGAATAGGAATAGTATCATAAAAAAATCCCAAGGTATAGTAATGCTTGGGATTTTTTTATTAATATTATATAAATAAATTCAAATTGGAATCCTCTGTCTCACCAATATAATAGCCTACACCTGCTATCTTTGCACTATCAATTAGTTCTTCCTTCCGTATCCCCATAACATCCATAGACATTTGACACGCAACAATTTCAACTCCATTTTTTACAGCAGTTTCTATGAGTTCCTCTAAGGAGTAAATATTTTTAGATTTCATAACTTTTCGTATAAGTTTTCCTCCAATACCAAACATATTTAATCTTGAAAGTGTAAGTTTCTTACTTCCTCTGGGCATCATTATTCCAAACATCTTATCTAAGAAACCTTTTTTTAGCTTTATTCTTTTTGGTTTGCGGATTATATTAAGTCCCCAGAAGGTAAAAAACATTGTAACCTTTTTACCCATGGATGCAGCACCATTAGCTATTATGAAGGATGCCAAGGCTTTGTCTAAATCTCCGCTGAAAATAATTAAGGTTTTGTTATCTTTAGCTTTATCAATTTCATCATCAGCTGACTTAGTAGAAGCTATCTTTGATTTTTGAATAAAAGCTGTTATTATACCTTTATCTGTGGAAATATTAAGCAATTTATTATTGGTCCTCTGACACCAAGCTTTAATATCGGTATAAAAACCTTGATCAGAAGCGATTACCTTCAGTATGTCTCCATCCTCCAGCTTGCTTACTAAAGAACTTACCTTTAGTAGAGGACCAGGGCAGCTGAGTCCGCATGCATCAAGCTTAGCAGAAGGAATAAGATTTTTTAAAACATTGTTACTATCATTAATAAAAGCCTTTGGAGTTATATTATCATTGTCTTTTTCATATTGGCTACTATTTTGTGTTGATTTATTCAGCAGCATATAAGTCTCATAACCTCCAGATAGATTTTTTACATAAAAGCCTCCTTGTGACAGGATTCGTTGAGCAGCGTAACCCCGGACTCCAGTACGGCAGTAAACTATTATTTCTTTTGATTTATCCAAATGCATTATTGTATCTCTTAAATTATCAAGAGGAATATTAATTGCACCATGAATATGTGAAGTTTTGTATTCCTGTTCTGAACGAACATCTAATAAAATCTGCTTTTCAATATCAAAGTTATTTATTTCCTTGCTGTATGCTAAGCTTGTAAAACCCTTTAATACATTTTCAGCCATATATCCTGCTGTATTTATTATAGCTTTTTGCATAGAAAGGGGAGGACTAAAACAAAACTCCAGGTCCTTTAAAGCAAACACATCGCCACCAAGGTGCATAACAGTGCTTATTATATCTATTATCTTCTCTGGACCCTCATTCCCCATTGCTTGAGCACCTAGGATTA
>JAEZDX010000360.1 GCA_023417975.1 Bacillota bacterium | reverse complement strand
GTCTTAGGCTTTGATCAATCTCTGTCATAATAGCCTTTCGTGAGAGGCCAAAGGAGTTAGGGCCGGACCTTGTTGGGGCACCAAGCTTTGTAGAGATGACGATGTTTTCACGTTTAGCAAAATCCTTCAGCGCCCTGCCAACTATTTCCTCGCTTGTTCCTTGGGAATACAGATTGGCGGTGTCAAAAAAGTTAATCCCGGACTCGATGGCATGTTTGATAACAGGGCGGCTGCCTTCTTCACCAAGTGCCCAAGTTGGATGGCCCTTAGAAGGGTCTCCAAAACCCATGCAGCCGATACATATCTGTGAAACTTCAAGACCGGAATGGCCTAGCTTAATATATTGCATATAAATACCTCCTAAAAATATTTGATAATTATTCGTTGGAACTACTCATATTATATATGCAATGCTCAAGCCATCGGTAGCACGATCCAATCAAAAAGTTGCCTAATCCTATCACTCTTTACATAGAAGGGCTTCCTATTTTAAAGAAATCATAAAAAACCTCTTTTTTTTGTACAAAGACGAAGAGGACAAAAGCTTTCTCTAATATGCACGGTCAAATTCTTTTTTACAAAAAATCCCACAAATATCACTCATGTACTTTGTTTGATTGATATACTAATGGTGAACTGATACAGTAAATAGTACTTATGGGATATCCATAATTGTATAAGATATTTTTTTGCACCAGCATTGCGCCAACCTCTATGGAGTAGAAGTAGAAGATAAAAGGATTGCAATATGTCGTGATTTTTCAGTAATGGCGGCATCACTTTGCAGAGAAGTTGGTATTCTTGCAAGAGCAAGATGTGGATTTGCTACCTACTTCGCAAAAGATAAATATATCGATCATTGGGTTCTTATATAAGTTCTAAGCAAGAACTTATATAAATTAATCCACTATCGAAGCGTAAGATAACAGTAAATATTTACAGGTGACTTAGCGACTTTTGTAAATAATAATTTGAAGAGTCGTATGCCTTAATTGGGAACGTACGGATTCTGTGAGGGGGAAAGTCTGTGAAGACTTTCCCTACTCGACTATCACAAGTAACAGAGATTTTTGTTGAAAATAGTGTTTTAATACTCATATTTCTAGAGTTAGGTGTGTTAAGGTGAGCTTTAGTGAAAATAAATAATCAAGGGCTTACTCTAATGATGTAAGCCCTTGATTCATCTAATAAGAATATGAACTGTTATAATTTTAAGGTATACATATTATTTATATGTATACAGATGCTTCGATTCTATAATCTTGATGCAAAGTCATTCATTGCATTCTTAACTTCTTCTATCGCCTCAGGTTTTACTACTGCAAAAAACTTAGGCAGTATTTCCTGAAAATATGCCATGTCGAATGTTCCAGCAGCTTGTTTTGCAAAACTTTCTGCTAATAGTGATTTAGCTTCTTCCTTTTTGTCGTCTATTGTTCTCTCAATAAAAAAATTATAAAATAGCGCTTGTCCTTGATTCATAAATAAACATTCCCTTCATTATTTTATTTTAAAAATCATTGTTTTCTACGAAATTTTTTAAATCATTTAGTTTTTTATCCCAAAACTCAGAATATGTTTTAAGCCATTCCTGTACCTCGATAAGTGGTTTTGGAGATATTTGATATACTGTGTTCCTGCCGAGTCTATTTGACTCAATTAAGTCTGCATCTTGTAAAATTCTTATATGCTTTGAAACTGCTGTCCGTGTAATTTGAAAGTTACTTGAAATGTCTTTAAGAGCTAAATTTCCGCTAGAAAGCATATCTAATATAGCTCTTCGCGTTGGATCAGCAATTGCAAAGAAAACATCATTTTGTTCCCGGTGTTTCATTAGCACTATCACCTACCTCATGAGTTTGCTTAAACCTTTCCAAAATGTATCCCCAGCCATCATACATTGTTTCGCGAATCTTCTCTGTGCCTTCGAGCCAACCAGAATGAATTAAAATGAATTGTGTTCCACCATTATCCGGCTTAAGTTGAAAAGTAATATAATGTTCTAAGCCATTGCCACTCCATGAAAAACCAATTTTAAATGGAGGTTCCAACTCCTTGACTACACATTGTATTGTTCCATCCCATTCACCCATAGGCTCACGTTTCATGGTAAAACAATTACCTAGCTTTGATTCAAGTGTACAGGGCATTAACCAACTCGATAAACCTTTTGCTGTTGAAACGGCTTTCCATACCTTTTGTATATCGGCATCAATTTTGATAGAACGAAAAATGTCTGGTAAACTTTTTAGATTGTTTTCCATTTATATACCTCACTTTTATAGTTTATAAAAGAAACCTTAAGGTGTCATATGTATTATATGACACCTTAAGGTTTCCTGTCAATTGAAATTATAAAGAATTTCATGTAGGACATAGGTAGTTAATTCCTCTTATTTCAGTATAAATTATACATTTATAAGCGAGCTTGTGCGTAACCGTCCTCGCAAAGGGGCTAGCCTACTGGCCAAATAAAAGAATATATAGTATTCATGTGGATTATGAGTGAGGTATAAAATTAGTGGATAGTAAATATTAAAACATAAAGAAAAAAGCTAATATCCAGTTTCATAGGTAAAATTATAGTGAGAATGTTTCACATTCACCATTAATAGAAGAGATAGTAGCTGTTCCTTTAGTAAAGTACAAAACTACAAAAATCCCATCATCAATGCTATACATACGTTTTAAAGATGGATAAGTCTCAAGCGCAAATTCCTTTACTTCACGTCTGTGATCAAATGCAACTTCTCCGGCAACACGAATCCATTGAATATTTTTATTCATAGCGGGCATTTTCTTCGCCAAGTGCCCAAGTTGGATGGCCCTTAGAAGGGTCTCCAAAACTCGTACAACCGATGCAGATTTGTAAAACTTCAAGGCCAGTGCGGCCGAGTTTAATGGATTGCATATAAGTACATCCTGAAAATAAAATATGATAAAATTATTCGGTGAAACTATTCATATTATAAATCCAATGCTCAAGCTACCAGTAGCACGATCCAATCAAAAGGTTGCCTAATCCTATCACACTTTACACATTGAGCCCTTTAAGCCGTTTCATATCTTCTCTGGGCGGAAAGCCAAACATTCTGGAATACTCACGACTGAATTGGGTAGGACTTTCATAGCCAACCTGAAATGCAGCAGCCGCTACATCCGTTGACTGGGATAATATTAGACGCCGAGCTTCTTGAAGCCTTAGCTGTTTTTGAAATTGAATTGGGCTCATGGCGGTTATTTCCTTAAAATGCCTATGAAACGATGGAACACTCATCTTGGCTACATCTGCCAGATCCTCAATACTAAAGGAGTCCTGAAAATTATTTAGTATGTGCTCAATTGCATTTTTGATATGAATAGTGGGGCTTCCATCGGTTACAACTCGTCGTAACGATTCACCATGCTCACCTTGTAATGTTTTGTATAATATCTCTTTTGTAAAAAGTGGAGCAAGTACAGGAATATCCGCAGGCTTATCAAGTAGACGAACAAGTCTTACCACAGCGTCTAGCATGGATTCATCCAATTCAGCAATATTCATACCACGTTTTGATGTTTTCGTGGAGTTCACCTTAACCTCTTCCTTACTTAATAGCTCTAAAATGAGACTAGGTGCAAACTCAATTTTACAATACAAGTTGGGGACTTCCGGTGAAGCTTCAAATGCTTCGAAAATAATGGGTAAATCTATAGAGGACACAATGTAATTCGATGGGCCCCCCCTAAAACGCTCACCACCAATTATTACATCCTTGAAGCCCTGGACTACAATACATAGCGAAGGGTTATAGAGTCCGTAAGGTGGCCCTGACAAGCTGGAATAATGGGTTGTGGAATAACGAGCGAAACCAAGGCATGGAATTTCCGTTGACTGATAACCTTCCTTGTGGGTATGTCTATGAACTACATCAGCAAGCTCTTTTTGCAAATTACTTAATTGGTTAATCATATGCCCCTCCTATATAAATCCTTAAGCTTCAAGTGAAATGGTAACCACTAGTCTAATTTAATCTCAATACAATGCTTTAAACAATATAGCTGCTGATAGAAGCAAGCCATATATACTTTTTTAAAGTCAGGAAAAACATAATTCTCATCCGCTAATTTAGTGGCTTCCATTTGTAATTTGCTTAATTTAGTTGATGAATATAATCCGCAAGCAAGTGTAAGTACCGAAGAAATAAAATTATTTATGTTATCCTGGCTGGCTTCAGGAAAAAGCTGGCTAATAAAGTCCACTAATTGTCCATAGGATGTAAGTATTTCTTTTTTAGACTCAACTAAAGCTTCAAGAGAAACATTTTTTTCGATGGTTGTATAAAGAATGCCGTATAGGTCTAAAAGCCTTTCATGTTCTATTAGTCTACATGTCCATATATCTGTAATTTCGTAAAGAGAATAAAGCTTATTAATTTTAAAGGATTTTAAAAAAGCCGAAATGAAGGACTTGAAGTCTTCCTTCAAAATTAGAAGAAGGATTTCATCCTTTGTTCTAAAGTATTTGTAAATATTTTGCCTTGTAAACTTAGTATATTCTGAAATTATGCTGAAATTTAATCCTTCATAACCTACTGAGTCATATATGGAAGAGGTTGCGCTAATAATTTCTTTAATTCTATCTTTAATTTGATCCTCAGATCTTGCACGCTGAAAACTCATATATACGTTCCTTTCTGTGTTCTATATAGTCTCTATTATAAATGTAAATTACATGATTGACAAGTTGCACGGTGAATGCTAATATATAAATAAATTGCACAGTGCAAATTAAAAAAGAACGAATAAGCTTAGCCAATAAAGAACCACATTGAGAAAAAGGTGCTTCAGTGGAAAATTAATTATGTTTTATGAATTTATAAAAAATTGAAAAGTTAAATGGGAGGAATATGAAATGACTGAAAACAAGAAAGATATTAAAACAATAACCGTATTAGGAGGTACATGCAGATGAATAATATTGAATACCGTAAGCTCGGCGCAGCGGGTATAAAGGTTCCGGCAATGGGCATTGGTACAGTGGCGTGGGGAGAAAAGCTTGTAGGATATGGTAAAAAATTCACTGACGATGATCTGTTTAAGGCGTACAAGACGTCTTTAGACGCCGGGTTAAATTTCTTTGATACTTCAGAAAGTTACGGAAAAGGAGTATCCGAGCAGCTGTTGGGTGAATTTCATCGTCAAGATGGCCGGCCGATAGTAGTGGCAACTAAATTCTCACCGGCAAAAATTTATGATCCATCGACTCGTTTTTCCGCTAAGGACATTGTTAGCACCCTTGATGGAAGTCTGAAACGTCTCGGAATGGACAAGGTTGATCTATACCAATTACACTATCCCGTTGCACGTCATAAACTAAATAAGTATTTGGATGCCATGGCTGAAACAGTTAAAAGCGGCAAGGCAAAAGCAGTTGGTGTGTGCAACTTCAATACGGAGCGTATGAAGTATGCCCATGAATATTTTGCAAAGCACAATATTAAATTAGCCTCCAACCAGGTTGGATACAATTTGTTACACCGTACTCCTGAAACTAATGGCATGCTTAAAGCATGTGAAGAGCTGAACATTGCACTTATAGCCATCCTCCCTCTGGCAGAAGGGGTTCTTACAGGAAAGTATAGGGCAGGCGGTGATTCATATCCTTCCAATTTGCGCAACATCGCTAAGGTTACACAGCTTGATATATTCAAAGACGGAGCCCCATCGCCCCTTATATCACGTCTCTTTACAAAGCCATATATGCTGCAGCGCGAAAAGCTTGAACCATTGTTTGAACTTATGGATAAAATTTCTCAAAAGTATAACGCAACCATTTCACAGGTAGCACTGAACTGGCTCATCGCAAGCAATCCACGAGTAATCCCTATTCCTGGTGAAAAAAATGAAAGACAAGCAGCAGCCAATGCGGCCACATTAAGTTGGAAGCTGACCCGCGAAGAATTTGCAAGCATTAGTCAAACTGAGAGTGCTATTAGGAAATCATTGTAAAGCTAATAGTTAAAGGTAAAACCCTATACTTCATTGGATTTTTAGGTACGGTTATTGCATTAAATATAGTTCTTATTCCTAAAATGATTAAAGAAAAAAGTCTACGTTATACCTATTACTCTGTAAGCAACTAAGGTTTGCCTACTTCTGTTCCAATTCTTGGCAGGGCCCCTAAGGGTACATTCGGCTGCAAAAACTGGGTACGGGATAAATATGATTTGAAAAAATGGTCTCAAAACATTTGGAAGTTATGGTAGGTGATGTATAATATATTAATAAGCACCTGTAGAATAGAAGCAAAGTCTATTTATAATTTGAAGGGAGATGTACAGTGGAAAAAAGCATAAATTCAATGGTAAATAGAATAGCTGGGATTCTTGATGGCAACAAAGCATCCATATGTTTATTTGGTTCCGTTGTACTCAACGATTTTAAACTGGGGTGGAGCGATATTGACTTTATTTGCCTAACAGAAAAATCAGTATCAACTCTCCAGGCAACTGAATTGGTAAATCTAAGGGAAAAGATTATGCAGGAATATGAAGGTAATCCCTATTTCCGTTTGTTTGAGGGGGGGATACTGTCATTAAAATCATATATAAATAAAACCAAAGATACAGTGATATACTGGTGAACCAGGGGGCAAACAATAAC
>JAEZDX010000220.1 GCA_023417975.1 Bacillota bacterium | reverse complement strand
CATATTTGGTAATTAAATAGTTCATTACATGAGAGTATTTCTTCTCCTCCATAAACTACGACTCCTTTTCTATATTAAACAAATACATTTTACATTATATCATTTACTCATTAGCAAAAATCTAGTAATTGTGTAATTCTATCTAATTTAAATTCAGAGAGTACTTAAGTAAAATTCCCTCGAACCAAATCAGTCTGAGGGAACGTAAAGCATACTGTTGACAATTATGAGCAGTAACATTTTGTCTAAATTATCTTTTAAAATAGTCCCTCTGCTCGAAATCCATGATCAGTGTCGGATGCACTGGCTTCAAGTTCAAGAGCTCTTGATTCTGCACGCTGAACCTTTGAACTTCAAAAGCCTCAATGGGGTAAAGAAAACTAAAGTGAGCTTCTTATATGTGATTTTTATTTTTTCCTAGATATCTGAAATGCTTATAATCAAAACATTCATGTGCACCCGTATATATAATTACTTTTTGATGGGCACCTTAAACGGTTATTATCATACACATTGTTTCAGAACAATAGTCGTAATAAACGCAATCAGTGCGCTTGTCAAAGTACCCACCAAATATTTCTCGGCAAAATTTCTGTCTTCAAGTTGTTTGTAACGGGCGATACTTTTTGCAGTTAATACAAAACCAATTGCTCCAAATTGATTACATAGGACTAAAACTGAAATAATGAGTCGTTCCAGCTTTCCAATTATGCGTCCTATTTGAGGATCGCTTTCATCATGAATACAATTATTCCCCTCAATAACATAGCAAAACAGCTTTTTTATAAAAACTGCCGCAGGATCCCATATTATCACAAATATCAAAGAATAAATAACCAAGCTGTTAAAATGTGACCATTGTTGTACATGTCCGTATAGTGCAGTTGTTTTTGAACTTAAAGCAAAAACATAATATAAAATAGTGACAATCAAAACGTGCAGTATTTGATCCACAATAAAAGTGGCAAACATAACGGATTTGCTGCAAAACTTCTTATCTACAATCCTTCTTATCCAGTCAATGAAAAAGTGTGAACTTACGATGATTGAGTATACAAAAATAGCTCTGCTGAACTTTACAAAAGGAAAAATTGTTATTAAAAATGTACCGGCATAAATCAATGCATGAAATATAAGATATTTAAAATCATTGAGTTTTTTTTGTGCCAATTTCGTAGTTTGAAAAGCAAAATCAGCAAGAAAATGAGCCATAAGCAATATATATATAATCATATTTCACCTCTCATAAATACATATCCATAATTTTCAAAGCTACAATAGTTGAGTTTCTAGCTTCGTAGATATTAGCAGTTTTAATGGTTTTTTCAATGCTTTGTCTGCTTATATTTAAAATTTGGGATAATCGAGTGCTCATTCCTCTTTTCTTTCCACTGGAAACATAAATAGTGCTGTCATCATTTTCTGCATCTATTGGAAAAGGCTCTAAATTCATAAATTCATTATCATCAAAAGGATATTTTTTTACGGATTTACTTTTGTTATGATACATATAATAATTAAGTTTGTTTTTTGATGTTACAAGATTTAAAAGCAAATAAATTTTACTATGGTTAATCACTTCACCATAATTAATGGGATAAAGCAATTCTAAAAGCAGCATAAGTTCATTTTGGTATTCACTATGATTATTAGTTAATGCAAAAGCTGTATTAATTACGGCGTTTATAAATAAATCAACGTCCGTTCCTGAGTATAGAAGCACGGAATATCCTAGTGCAGCTTCTACATTTTCAATGGCATAGCGTGCATTGTGAAATGCCGGACCATCTTGAGCAGTAGTGCTTGCATTCTCAATTTTTACATTCCACTCTCCTATGCCAATTCCTGCTCTTATTTCAACTGGAAAAACAAGCATACTAAACATTCTAAAATAGAGATATGCCGATTGTGGACATATGAATAGCCCCTGCACCTCATCTCCTGCACTAAATTCCACATTTCTGGCCAAAGTATTTGAAAACACCTCATTTAAATTTTGGATTATGGTGATAATGTAGTTCTGTATAGAATTTCGATCATCCACTGAATATGACCGAGAGCTTTTCAAATCTATTATTAATGCAGTGTAATTAGTCATAACATCACCTCTTATAATAATTGTAACACAGCAAAGTAAAAAAGCAACCCATAAAGGTTGCTTTACTAAAGCGAAACTCATACAGGTTGCTCGAATGTAATTTTATCTCAAATTTACTTACTCATGCCTATTTTTCAATAAGCTCGTTCAAATATGGTAATGCATCTGCAACCTGAATTCCCACAATGGGTAGAGGCACAAGAATAGCACTTTTAATTTCATCTACACTTGCACCAAGTTCTTTTGCACGATTGATATGAAATGCTAGTCCATCATACATTTTTGTTGTTACAAGCACAGAAATATAGACTAATTCATGAGTCTTTTTATCAAGAGCGCTTTTTTCCGACATTTTAAAAATTGCACCCATAAAAGCCTCCCCTATACCGTCTGTTTCTTTCATAAACATTTTGAATCCATCCGAAACTTTGTCCATTATTATCTCATCCTTTCTAATATATACTGACTCATAGGGTCCCTTTAGTGAAACTTAACTTATACATATATCAAAACACTGAATCTTCAATAGTTTTTGATCTTGTATAAGTTAATAGTTAAAGTTATATATCTACAATCAGTTACAATTATAAAGACAAAATAATAGTTCAAAAGATACGGCTAGCAAAAAACTTTTTTAATTTTTAGGTAGTAACATTGCTAAAACCCTTTGATACCATTCTGTAGGCGGCCTTTTTTCCGGCATTTGACTATAAAGATACATCACTTTTTTTCTTGTATTTTCATTATAAATATAGCCTTTTTGTTTGTAATCCAATTTTTCCAGCAACTTTTCGGATTGGCGCTGCAGATTGGAGCGGTTTGAGGAAAATTCTACCCATGCTTTACAGGAACAAGGGTTCTTTTCATAAATGATACTGCAATGATCTGCAAAAAAAGAATCAATATTCATCCTTCCACGATATAATAACCCCTTTGCCGCACCAATAGAAATATCCAATACTTTCGCCACATATTCAATAGGAAGTCCATACATATCAACTAGTGAAAATGTGATGCGCTGATTTAACGTTAACTTTCTTACCATGGCCATAAAGCATCCGTTTTGCATATCTATTATTTCTTCACCTACAATAACTTCATCCTCCGGCTGTAGGCTTACATTATTCAAAAGATCTCCTTCCTTCTGGAGCTTCTCCCAATTATCCTCTTCTATCAGATATTTTTTAGGTTCTTTTTTTGCTTTATTAATGAACTCATGAAAGCATATAGTTCTTAGCCAATTTGATAAAGCATGTTCATTTTCTAATGTTTCCAGTTTCTCCATTGCCCTCAAAAAAGTATCCTGTGTTAAATCAAGTGCATCTTCAGGATGACATGTTAGTTTCAGAGCATAGTTATATATATATTTATAATAGTTTTCATACACATCAGATATTATCATTTTATTATCTCCTTGATTAAAACTGCTTGCATCCGGACCTGTTTACGCAAATCTACCAAAACCATTCTATAGTATATTTTTTATTGTTGATTTCCTCTTTACATATAATAATTATACAACACTTGCGCAAACCGTCGCTGCCTTTATTCTTAAATCAAAAAAAGTCTTTTTTTATCAACTTATATATTTCCAAAAGCACTACATTAAAATTCAAAATCAGAGTTGCGATGAATGTGGATGAATAATAAATGGCTCTACCGCTTAATTCGGTAGAGCCATTTTCACTTTATATATTATCTATTGATTTTTGTTTTCCACAGAAATTATCATACATGAACAATATGTGACTCGCCAATTACATGACCACATGAATCTAATGCATTTACTTGAAAAAATGGTCCCTCAGAATGAACATCAATCTTTGTCTCAAATCCGATGCGTTCACTGTACTTTTCTATTATACTTAATTTATCAGGTTTTGGACCAGCAAGCACCTGCCAAGCTACAGTTTCAGTTGAACCATTCCATGTTGCATAAACAATTGCGGAATCATGATATAGCTTTACAGCAATACTGGGCGGATAAAGCGGCAAACCTACCCAAATATTCTTAAACGCTCTATAAGAAAGATTTTGGTTAGGAAACTTCATATCATATAAGAAATTCACCGAAGCATCCTTTATGGTATTACCCTTATTTGCAAATTCAGAAAGATATGGTTCCTGTCCCCACCCAACAAATTGATTTCCATTCGGTAGCTTTTGAACATTTCCTTGACTTGGAACAAATAGTGCTGGATCATGATAGAATGTTCGATCTACATGTGCAGTCATATTATCAAAATCAAGTCCAAGGATTAATCCACGTGCCTGCCCCTCAGGCGGACAGCTTGGACAAGCACAACAGGCATCATCAAATAAACTTATTCTATTTTTTGATCTATAACGCGCATCATGCTGCCAAGAAAATAAAGCGTTGGGTCCAAGAGTGAAATCACTCTGTTTTCCGCCTAGCTGCCAAATTATATTTCCCGTTTCTTTATCAATACTATAAATGGCCCACATGTTACGCATGCTGATTAGCAGAGTATTGTTTGGTCCTTCTTCAACAGAATTCACATGATAACAGTCCCAAATATTATTTGAGTTTGCTGCAGATGATGCCGCAATCATGGAGTCGGCGGGATTAATATGGGCAAGAGCACTCCAAAAGAATAAAAGCTCTCCTGTCTCCAGGTCCACTTCTTGAATTGAATAATTATCGAAATATCCTTCTTCCGGCCCTCCATACTTTGTTAAATCAGCGGGAACTTGTTTCACGGCAGTAAATAAAGCAGTGTTCCTCTTTGTAAGAGTAAATTCATGAACATCAGCTGTAAATCCTTTTTGAGCATAGAGTCTTTTAATAACTTTATAGCCTTGATTTATTATTTGAAAATAGGCACCCGGTTCAGGGTCTCCGTCAGGAAGATTGGAATTCTCAGCTTGAGTTCCTGATATAGTACCTTGCCACATAGTAAGAACTGGCTCTCCTTTATAGAACTGTACCCTGAAGTCTGCATTTTGAATATATCTACTACAAAGCGGTCTAAACCAAACCGGGTTACCGTCTTGGTCCATAATTAGCGCACCTGTTTGTCCAATCATAACTGCCTCATAAAGAGTATATGGCGCAACGAATATTAATCCGTCAGCTGTTCCCGGTTTATTCAAATTTATGTCAACCTTCATGGGATGTAAGTCTGGTGCAGAAACAAAATTCCATACTTGTTGCCTTGACTTATTCATTACCCTTTCATCTCCTATTTTTTTGCTATTAGTTACATGTTATATGTTATTATATGAAATTCTCCTCAATGCTGTGTAAGCCTTTTTACCATCTACTATTTGTAACGTTAAATAATAAAAATTATTTAATATTTGATAGTGCATCTTTGATGTATTTATAGAGTTCACCAGTCATACCACTTCCTTTTGCTGCATTTGGATTATCAGCATAATAGCTTTCAGCTGAGTAAATAATCCCATTATCTCCTCCCGAAAAGAAATCCATTCCTTGCTTCCACCTTTCTGCCAATTCCATCACTCTTGGATTATCTACAGAAGTACCATGTTCCATTTCAGATTGAAGTGAAGATATTATCTGGCTCCAGCTATTTGCAATGTCGTGTGCTTCTAAGTTATTTAGCTTGTCATAATGCATTTTCATCCTATTTATTTGTTCTTGCGTAAAGTATTCCTTTTGAGCTTTAATCAATTCTATTGATCTAATAAACTGTTCTAAATTTGGTTTTTGCCAACAATGGAATACTTCCCATAATTCTTGCAGCTGATTCTTTAATTGTTCTTTCAGTTTAATTTCTTTGTCTAATTTCTGAAGCTGCATCTCTATAACTTCTTTAGGATTATATTCAGGATTTTCAAAGGCATCTTTAATTTCCTCCAAGGAAAAATCCAATTCCTTCATTGACATAATTTGCTGAAGTTTTATGATATCCTCTTCTGTATATAAACGGTGACCTGTATCCGTACGAAAGGTAGGACGCAAAAGCCCGATTTCATCGTAGTGATGAAGAGTCCTTATTGTAAGTCCTGTGAGCTTGGATAGTTCTCCTACCTTCCAGGTTTTATTCTCCACTATCATCACACCCTTTCCATGTTCTCTTTATTGTGCAAACTTTCTTATTTCCTGCGGACTAAAAGTATATTTTTTTCCACAAACATTACATACAATCTCTATTGGCTTTTCATTATTATAGGCATCAGCCAACTCTTCCTTATCTAGAGAATACAGCATAGGATAAAAAGCTTCTTTTGAGCATCCGCAAACAAATTGAACCGGATATTGCTCTACTATTTCAATATCTCTAAATAATAAGTAAGGTATTTCTTTAAACTCCTCGTTGACTTCACAGTTCGATACAATCCATTGATTTTCCGTAATAACTTCTTTAATAGTATCCATAAGACTGCTTGGGGCGCCGGGAAGCAGCTGAGCCATTATACCCCTGCATAAAGTAATTTCATTATTCTCATTATATATCACATTTACCGAGAAAGACGTATCAGTCTGCTCACTTTGTTTGAAATAATATGAAAAATCATCAACAATATTTCCATATGGCATATCTGTCACTCCAGTAAAAATACTGTGCATACCTAAGTCCTTCAATACTTGAATATACCCCTTTTCCCCAATCAAATCTTCAATAGATAAATTACTTATAGTGTCTAAAGGCGCATTTAATAATGCATCATTAATATAACCACGGACATTTCCTGCTGAATCGGAGTCTGCAAAAATTTTGTACTGACTATTGCTTGCATTAATCTTTATACTTAATCTCTGATTTCCTTTTAAGGTTCCAGACATTAAAGCTGCAATTGATAAAGTTTTGCCTAGTGCAGTTTTTAAAGATTTACTCATGTTTTTATCATTACATATTTCTTTTATCATATGTGTATTTTCCATAAAGAAAATACGTACCTGTTTATTATAAGCTAAGGTTTTTAATATATAGTTTTTCATTTTTATTTAAATCCCCCTCTAAATGTTTAATTTGATCTCTGTTTCTCAACGGACAATCCCCAAAATTGTTTTTCACACCTTACGTAAGGTTATATATGCATTAATCAAATCATACAACCTAACGTAAGGTGAGGTGCAAGAATTATATTAAATAAAATTCTAAAATGAAAAAGTAACTTCTTGATTGCAATAGTTAATTCTTGTTTCAAGATATTAGTTTTGCACAAAGTATTCTGGTACAATGTTCTTATTAGTGGATTCCTCCATAATTATATTAAGTAAAATATAAAATAATAAATGGCTCTACCAAATTAAATGGTAGAGCCATCTTCGCTTTATCATGACCTCTTCACTATTCATGCTCTGGAACAACTAATAAATGTTTCAATATTTTTTCTCTGATTCCAAGCCAGAGCATAATTCCTGCAAATGCAGCAATTCCTTCCGAAATTGTCATGGCCCAAATTACACCATTCACTGCAAAGAATATGTTTCCTAATATCAGTATTGGTATAAATATGATTCCGCGCAATACTGACATTACTGTAGACTGAACCCCTGTGCCAAACGCTTGGAATATTCCGGTAAAAATCCCGGATAGTGCAGCGAATACGGTGGAGCAAAGTTGAGCAAACAAAATTCTTTGTCCAATTTCAATAACCCTCGGATCAATACTAAAAATTCCAATAACCTGTGTCTTAAATACAAAAAGTATTGCAGACAACGTCAATATAATACCGAGCATATATAGGATTGTCTTTTTTATAATTTCCATTAGCCGCTTATTGTTCTGTGCCGAATAAGCATATGCAATTAACGGTACCGATCCCATAGCAAAACTCATACTTATAAAATCTACAACTTGGATAATCCTTTGAGATATACCAAATCCTGCGATTACATTATCTCCATAGAGCATAGAGTAATTATTAAAGAGTAAACTTGTAATAACCATAAACCCGTCCAGGAGAAACGCTGAAACTCCGACCTTTAAAATATTCGTATAAATTTCCACAGTAGGCTTAAACTGTTTCAAAGATACACTCTGAACCGTACTCTTCTTCTGTAAATAGTATATATACCAGCCAACCGACGCCAAATTTCCAAGTACGGTTGCAAGTGCAGAACCCATAACATTTAAATGAAGTACAAAAATGAAGATAGGATTCAATATGATGTTAACAACAACACCAGAAATCATGCCAATCATTGAGGCTGTGGATGCACCTTCTGCTCTCACCGCTTCCTCCAGTGAAATTGCAGCAATTACCAGCGGAGATCCTAGTACTAATATTAATACAAAATTCCTAGTATGTGTAAATGTTTCGTTATCCGTTCCTAAAACTCCCATAATCGGTGTTAATAACGGAATACATACCGCCATAACAATAATACCCATAAGAATTGATGACCAGAAATTAATTGAACTTACATTTTTCGCTTTGCCAGCTTTCTGTTCCCCTAAAAGCCTGGAAACATAAGTACCTGAACCTACCCCAAACAAATGACCAAATGCCATTAGAACTGATGAAAATGGTAAAGCTAATGTGACTGCTGCCATCATAGCCGTATTATTCAATTTTCCAATAAAATAGGCATCTGTAATATTATAAATTATTGTTGCAATAAAGCTGAGCATCATTGGAAGAACCATGTGCATAATAGCTTTTGATACCGGTGCTTTTTCCAAATAATAAAGTGATTTTTGATCCATATTTTCCATAATAAAACTCCCTTCGACATATCTTGCCTTAAAAATTGGTGAAAAAAATAAAGGTACCGACTTATACACATGTGCTCAGCGCCTTCATATTTGGTTGTAATATCTAAGTACTCTTTATATTGTCCTGATTATTGCTGACGCATACCTTCTCCGAAGCCATATTTCATCTATTATTCCTCGGATCAAATCTCCATCCACCCGGACGTCCGTCGTTATGAAAATCTCCGGAAAAATTACGTTCACCGCCACGACGAGGATCAAAATCCGGTTCAGACATTTCATCTTCAACCTGTGATTCCAATGTATCTAGAATACGGCCTAAGTAATTGCTCAAGTTTTGCTGCTCATCTTCTTTTAGACACTCAAATACCTTATCAAAGCTAAATTCCTGATCAGATGCTTCTACAGCTTCCTCTCCTTCTTTTGTCAGCTTAATATTCATGACTCTACGATCTGTTTCTGAGGGGGTTCGGCTGATATATCCTTTCTTCTCAAGCTTTGACAGTAATTCTCCAAGTGATTGAGGTCTCATTTCCAATAAATATGATAGCTCTTTTTGACTCATTTCCGGCTTCATTTTAAGGATACTCAAAATTCTACCTTGTCCTTTACGAGGATCTCCCATAGGACCGAAGTGCATATGATTTTGTTGATGATACTTATGAAGTAACCATTCAATACGTGTCAACTGCATAATTAAATCAAATTTTTTTTCTTGCATATATATTCCTCCTTTTGCTCAGAAAACTTAAGGTACCTTACTTTTCAAAGTATACAGGTACCTTTGCAATTTGTCAACAACTTTTTCAGGTACCTTTGTAAATTTTCCAAAGGTACATAAAGCCTACTGTTGACCACTATGAGCATTTTAATCACATATATCTATCATCTCTTTTACTTCCATACGCACATCAAGCTTCA
>JAEZDX010000427.1 GCA_023417975.1 Bacillota bacterium | reverse complement strand
AGTTAAGCAAAAAGTATGATACGGTTGTAATTAAAATAAATTTTAAGACGTCCATAGGTAAAGTAGTAGAGGTTGAAGGTGGACTTTATGGATGGAAAATCAATCAACCAGGGGAGATAAAAGCTTTATTGAATGATATAAAGGATGGAAAGATAGTTGAACGGGAACCTGTATATCTTCAAAAGGCTTTATCCAGAGGTAAGGATGAGATAGGCAGTACATATGTGGAAGTAAATATAACAAAGCAGCATTTGTGGTTTTACAAAAAAGGAAAGCTTATAACTCAAGGTGATGTTGTAACCGGCAATCCCAATAGGGGCAATTCCACCGTAGTTGGTACATATATGCTCAACTACAAACAGAAAGGTGCAAATTTAACAGGGCCAGATTATGAAGCAGAAGTGACTTACTGGATGCCGTTCTTTGGAAATATAGGTATACATGATGCAAGCTGGAGATACTCTTTTGGTGGAAAGATATATAAGACAAACGGTACTCATGGTTGTATAAATGCTCCTCTATATTTAGCCAAAACCATTTTTGAAAATATAGAAGAAGGAACGCCTATCATCTGCTATGATGAAGAATAGCACCCCAGGGGTACGCGGTATTTGACGATTATTGTTGAAATTGTTTTGTACTAAAAGAGGGAAGTAAAATTCTATTTCCATTAAGAAAGCTGATCAAAGCGCAAACACTTGGATCAGCTTAAAGCAATTTACGAGGATGCATCAGTAATTCAGCGAGCTGTAATGATAGAGAGTATTGTTAAGCTTCTTCCTTTTACTGTAATTTACTTGTTTTAAGCTAAAAGAAAACAGAATCAATAAATATATCCTTCAGCTTTAAGAAGCTCTGCAGTCAGTAGGGCTCCTCCGGAAGCGCCTCGAAGTGTATTGTGTGAGAGGCAAACGAATTTATAATCGAATAGCGTATCTTCTCTGAGGCGGCCAATAGTTATACCCATGCCGTTTTCATAAGTTCTGTCCAGTCTTGTTTGCGGCCTATCAGGTTCTTCAAAATAATGGAGAAATTTCTGAGGAGCACTAGGTAGCTTTCTAACAGAAACTGGTATCTCAAAATTTTTCCACAGACTAATAACCTCTTGTTTAGATGGCCTTATATCAAAGTTCACGAATACTGCGGCTAAATGACCGTCTGTAACCGGAACCCTTATGCATTGAGTTGTTATAAGCGGTTTTTCTGCATTAACAATTATGCCGTCCTTCAGTTCTCCCCAAATTTTAAGCGGTTCTTTTTCACTTTTTTCTTCCTCACCACCTATAAATGGAATGACATTATCCAGCATTTCAGGCCAATCCTGAAAGTTTTTGCCTGACCCTGATATGGCTTGATACGTGCAGCACAATATACTGCTTGGTTTATACTGTTGTAAAGCACTTATGGCAGGCACATAACTTTGAATAGAGCAATTAGGTTTTACAGCAATAAACCCTTTTTTAGTTCCTAGTCTTTTTCTTTGAGTTTGTATGACTTCAATATGGTTAGTATTGATTTCCGGTATTATCATAGGTACATCCACAAGTTTTCTATTAGCTGAATTGCAGGAGATTACAGGAGTTTCATGCATAGCATACTGTTCCTCCAACAGCTTAGTGTCATCTTTATTAAGTGAAACCGCACAAAATACAAAATCTACTTCCTTTGAGATTTCATCGATTTTTGAACTGTCTTTTACAATGAGCTTTTTCAAACTTTCAGGCATTGGAGAAGGCATCTTCCATCTGTTCTTTACTGCTTCCTCATAGCACATACCAGCCGTATTTTTACTAGCCGCAATGACAGTTACTTCAAACCATGGATGATTTTCTAAAAGAATGGCTAACCTTTGTCCTACCATACCTGTACCGCCAATTAAGCCCACTTTCAATTTTCCACTCATATAAATAACCCTCCTTTTTATAACTGGTGAATAAAAGACTTCAATAATTATTTCATTAGATCTATAAAAGATATTTAGCAATACCATGGCAATTGCTTGTATTTATATGGTATCATGTAAGTATTCATTAGTAAAATTGAAAGATTTGAATGTTGCGTTCAAAAATTTTGATGCGTCTAATTGATTAAGCTTGAATAATTTAAAGGAGGATTTCTAATTATGGATTTAAAACAACTGAATTCCTTTTTAACTATATGTGAACTTCAAAGCTTTACGCAAGCTGCAGATGCCCTTGGATATGCTCAATCTACAATTACAACTCAGATTAAAATGCTGGAAGGTGAATTAGAAGTAAAGTTATTTGAGAGAATAGGAAAAAGTATAACTTTGACCAATGAAGGAAAAAAGCTGCTGCCATATGCAAAACAGATGCTTAAACTAAGCTC
Source organism: Bacillota bacterium (assembly GCA_023417975.1). Classification (GTDB taxonomy): domain Bacteria; phylum Bacillota; class Clostridia; order Clostridiales; family Clostridiaceae; genus JAEZDX01. The sequence goes on along the minus strand of JAEZDX010000427.1, from coordinate 5,397 downwards.
AGAAATAAAGGATAATGTATCAAGTAACACTGTACCTAAAGGCGTTCTTACAATAGGTGCAGCAGAATCACTTTGTGTATTAAGACTTCCGGAGATATTGAAAGAATACAGAAAGCTTTATCCAAAGGTAGAGGTGTCCATAAAATTCGGAAATTGTTCGGAGTTTAGGCACTATCTTAGAGATAATGTGATAGATGTTGCTTTTTCACTTGGGACTAAGATTGAAGCTGAGGATTTTATTACTGAAATAGTTTTTGATGAGCCAATGCTTTTATTAACGGCTCCAGGTAATCATCTTATAGATAAAAAAGTAATTCATCCTAAGGATATTGAAAATGAACCGTTAATTCTAACGGAGCTAGGCTGCAGCTATAGAGCGGTATTTGAAAATATTTTAAGAAGCGGTAATATAAAGCCAAATGTGGTGTTGGAAAGTGGAAGCGTTCAAGCAATAAAACAGTTTACAATGAGCGGATTAGGAATTACTCTCCTCCCCAAAGCGGCAGTAGAGGAGGAAGTTTCTCAAGGAAAACTGATTGTAATGAATTGGCAGGGACCCGATTTTGGCATAGTATCACAAGTACTCTATCATAAAGACAAATGGCTTACACCTGCTTTAAAAGCTTTTTTAAAATTATCAAAAGAAATGTTATATTAGTTCTGTAAAGAGATTTTATTAGATATTCAAGGAGTATTATTGTTTTAAAGGAAGCTATATTATTTATTGCTGTAATGATTATTATGTTGAATAGCTGGAGAGCAGGAAATGATATCACTCAAAAAACAAAAATAATTAAAGAAGGTATTTTTGTAGACTGTAAATCATCAGATGCTTTTAATATCTTTTATCCATAAGGAAACTAATCATAACTATAAATAGTATCCATTCTTAAGGAGCAGGCATATTTGTATTATAGAGTTTTAGTTTAACTATATAGAAAGTAGTAAATTTCTTGGCCTTGAGCAATGACAAAATATCCAATTTTCAAGAATTTATATTGATGATTAAGGTGATTGGATAGTTACTTTCTATATAAAAAAGTATTAATTTAAGCTTCAGTATTGCTCAAATGGAGGATATATATGGCGAAAGTTTTATTTGCCAACATACCGGCTCATGGACATATTAATCCAACTTTTCCACTGGTATCAGCTCTAGTAAAAGCCGGTCACAGTGTAGACTATCTGATAACTGAGGATTTTCGTAGGAAGGTAGAATACTGTGGAGCAAAGCTAATACCATGCTATAGGCCCTTTAAAATTGATTTTTCCGATTTACTTAATCTGATAAAAAATATGCGTAAATATATTAAGAAAATGAATTTGAAAATTAAGCAGCTTGCACCTAAATATGATGTAATATTCATAGGTGGCATGAATCCATCCATATCGGAATTGGAAAAGGAAATAGAAGCACCAATTGTTCATTGCTCAGCCGTGTTTTTTCAAAGTGAAAGAACTATAGAGCACCTATTTAAAAAATCCTGGGGAATTCCTTCGTCAATTTGTTATCTCGTGCTGCATCCTAACGCAAGAAAATCTTTTTCGAGACTTGTTTTGTCTCCAGCGTTAGGAATGGAAATAAAGGATATCTTGGACATTTTTAAGCCGCAGTCATCGACTTTAAATATTGCTTTTACAAGCAGGTATTTTCAGCCTGAAGACAAAGACTTTGATGAAAAGTGCCTGTTTATAGGACCAACGCCTACAATTTCGGTTACTGATAACTCTTTTCCAATGAGTAGGTTAGGAACAACATATAAAAAAATAATTTATGCTACCCTTGGAACAGTGTATAATAACTGGATTGGTTTCTTCAAAAATGTAATAGAAGCCTTTAAAAACAGTGAATATATTGTTGTAATGTCTACCGGAAATAAAGAAAGGCTTAAAGAAATCGGATATATTCCTGATAATTTCATAGTCAGTGACTTTGTACCTCAGGTTTATGTTTTAAAACATGCGTCATTGTTTATCACTCACGGCGGTATGGGAAGTATTTCTGACGGAATATATTATGGGGTGCCAATGCTTCTCATACCACGTGGAGCGGACCAGTTTTTTAATGCCTACAGACTGCAGGAACTTCAAGCGGGGAAGGTATTAAGAAGCGAGGAAGTTACTCCTGAGAATTTAAAACATGAAGCAGGGCTTATTATTGAAAATAAGTCCTTTGAGGTAGGAGTAAAGAGAATTTGGCAGTCCTTTATCAATGCAGGGGGACCGGAAAGGGCTTTAAAGGAAGTTGAAAAGATACTTAAAAGGTAATATTAGATACTTAAATGAATAAAGATTTTATTTTTAGCATAAATAAAAAGTGGTAAAAAATACCGCATTAACACAATTTGTTATACGGTATTTTTTTATCATATCATTTTATTGAACCTATTTTATTAAAAGGATAGATTATGAGGCGAGTCTTACCAAGGATATCGTCCTTAGAAATATAGGGATCTTTCCAGTACCTACTGTCAAACGAAATTGGTCTATTATCTCCAAGGAAAAAATACTTTCCTCTAGGAACTTCATAAATTCCGGAGTTTCCTCCTTTTTCTTTTATGTAAGGTTCCGATAACAAATCATCATTTACATATACACTTCCATCTTGCTTCACTTCAACTTTATCTCCAGGCAAACCAATTACTCTTTTTACCAACCTTTCTTTTAGTTCCTTAGAATAAAAGACTATTATATCTTGCCTTTTTATATTATTAAAATTATATATTTTTGTAGCAAAGAGCTGTTCATTTATTTGTATTGTCGGTAACATAGAACCTGAAGTTACAACTGCCTTGAAAAATATAAAAGTATTTATTAAAAGTGCAAGAATTACTGCTAAAATTACGGGCAATATAAAATCTTTAGTGATTTTTTTTATATTTGCCATAAAAACACATCCTTTCTCATTATAGGTGGGAATTTTTTGTTTCATAAAAATATGAGAAGTTCCGAGACTCTCTTAAGCTAATATTTAATATTAACGATCACGCTTTTTAGTGGGCTTGTAATCCCATAAGCATTGTTAAAAAAATTGTTATTGGGAAAGTAATTTTTAAAAAATTTACGCTAAAATTGTTTGGGATTGGGTACGTTTGAACTTCTGTATCTTCTATTGTTTCCAATATATCGGTTAAGATTTGTTGTTTTAAGTTAGTAGGAGAAATCACCTTAGTTTCAGTGGATTTAAGTAACTTTTTAATTTTCATTTCCTCTAAGTTCATAACTTGCACCTCCTGCATACTTTGAATATTCCTTAATAAATTCAGCCCGTGCTCGCTGAAGAATACCGTCAATTGCTTTAGGTGTCTTATTAAGCATGCCAGATATTTCTTTTACACTATGCTCATCCATATATTTTAAAATCAAGGCATATCTATAGCTTGGACATAGTTTATTTAAAACGTCAAATACTACCTTTCGCTTTTCGTTATTTAATAGATATGTGTCAACACTATACTCCTGTGTATCGTGTTCAATTTCATCCAAATACATAAAATCATTTTTTACTAAATCTCTTTGATAGTAATTTAGTATTTTGTGCTTTGCTATTCCACACAACCAAGTTCTATAACTGCTATTGTTTTTAAAATTATCTAGGGACTTCATAGCGGCAAAAAAGGTTTCTTGAACAATGTCATCTACTGCATTTTGATCGCCAGCCAGTCTGGAAAACACAAAAGCATAAATATAGTCAAAGTGCTTTTCATAAATATTTATAAATAATTCTTTTTTTGATTTTTTAAGAATGAATACATTGTTTATCATATAACTCTCCATTTTATTTAGAGTATTTTTTTAATTATATAGGGGTACCCATTTATATAAAGCTTAGAACTAATGAAATTGAAAATTTCTAAAAATTAGATTGTGTGGCAGTATACTATGACTAAATTTACTGCTTATCATATATTAGTCACAATAATTTTCGAAATCCCCCGGTTGATAGAAATTAATGTTAAAGGGAATATATTAATTACTTCATATAATTATATATTAGATGTAAATTATGCTTAGTGAAAGTAGAAATATTCAAACTGAGACAGTATATTCAAATAAGAGGAATACTGTGGTAAGATAAGTTAGAAAGGAGAAAGTCATATGAAGCAAAAAACAATAAAGATATATTTGGTTATTTTAGTCTTTTTAATAGTTATAGCTTGTTTATTAATATTATTCTTCAATAAAGATGGAAATTCAGAGAAAATAATAAACACTCCCAAGCATGAAAATAGTGAAAACAATAAAAGTGAAGCAAAAGTTATTACTTCTAGCGAAACCGGTGTACAGGACGGCTACAATTATGAACTGTGGAAGGATAACGGAACTACAAGCATGACACTAAATGGCGGAGGTGCGTTTAGCTGCTCTTGGAGCAACATAAATAATGCATTATTTCGTAAGGGAAAGAAATTTGATGAAACTCAGACACATCAACAGCTTGGAACTATAACATTAAATTATAGCTGTGATTACAAGCCTAGTGGTAATTCATATTTGGGCGTTTATGGATGGACAAGCAATCCTCTAGTAGAATATTATATCATAGATAGTTGGGGAAGCTGGCGCCCACCTGGAGCAACTCCAAAGGGATCCATTACAGTTGACGGAGGGACCTATGACATATATGAAACCACTCGAACCAATCAGCCGTCCATCAAAGGAACTACAACCTTTGAACAGTATTGGAGTGTACGTCAAACAAAGCGTACAAGCGGAACCATATCTGTAAGCGAACACTTTAAAAAGTGGGAGAGTCTAGGAATGGCTATGGGAAAGATGTATGAAGTTTCTCTAGTTGTAGAAGGGTATCAAAGCAGTGGAACTGCAGATGTGACTGAAAATACACTTACTATAAGTAAATAGATATACCCCAAGGATGCTAACTGAGGCTAAGAATGGAGTTGACAGCTTCAGTTTTTCTATCTTTTTATCATGATATAATTCGTATTGACTCAGGACGAGATACTAGAAAAACTTCGTACTTAGAGATATATGCTATTTGGGATTTATATGTATCCATTGAAAAGTACACCTGATGATGTAATTAAATTATGAAAATAATATATTTAGCATTGTGTAAACTTGATTCGAAGTATTTAACAATTAGAGAAGGATGTTACAAAACTACTTGCAAAAGTAGTTTTGTAACATCCCTTTTTATTGTATTTAGAATACCCCAGATTATACTTGGGGTTCCAAAAAGCTTAAAGCTATGAGTAGAAAAAAATAAAACCTCCGATGTAAAATGGAAGTAGGTTTGCCGACCACAGCCAAAACAAAGGAGGTATATCCAAAATGGATAATAGTAGTTTAGCACATAGCAAATGGAATTGTAAATATCACATAGTTTTTGCACCAAAATTCAGAAGACAAATAATATACGGAAAGATAAAAGCA
>JAEZDX010000171.1 GCA_023417975.1 Bacillota bacterium | reverse complement strand
GGTTGAAGCCGGAATACCGGAAGATGACCCAAGAAATGCAGCTGTTATAGCCGATTTGGTTGGAGACAATGTTGGTGACTGCGCAGGAATGGCAGCGGACATATTTGAATCCTATGAAGTAACTATTGTTTCGGGCCTTATACTTGGTGTGGCACTTATGCAGGCAACGGGCAGTATTAAGTGGATAGTATTCCCACTGCTTGTTAGAGGTATTGGTGTTCTTTCTTCAATAATCGGAACATATCTGGTTAAAGGTTCAAAGGATCTTAAAGACGGTAACGCCATGAGTTCTATAAATAAAGGCTTCTATGTTTCCGCAGCTATAAGTCTTGTTGCTTTCGCTTTACTGGCACATTTCTACATGAATGAATGGAAAGCCTTTTTCTCCGTCGGTGTAGGTATATTGCTAGCTATAGTTCTTGATGAAATAACTAAACATTTTACAGACGGTCATTACAGACCTGTTAAAGATATAGCAGCAGCTTCAAAAACCGGTTCTGCTACCTTGATACTTAGAGGACTTGCTGAAGGCTTTGAAAGTGCAGTTTGGCAGACAATAGTAATTGCTGTTACTATTGGTACATCTTTGTTCATATATAGTGGGATGGGTGTAAAATATGTTCTTTACGGAGTAGCGATGACAGGTATTGGAATGCTTACGCTTACAGGCAATAACGTTGCAATGGATTCCTTTGGTCCTATTGCTGATAATGCTAATGGAATAGGCGAACTTGCAGGCCTGGATAAAAAAGCAAGAAAGGTTATGGATCATCTGGATGCAACTGGAAATACTACCAAAGCTATTACAAAGGGTGTGGCTATCGGCTCAGCTGTAATAGCTGCAGTTTCATTGTTCGGTTCCTTCCTAACAGATGTAGCAAAGATAGAAACCAAGCTTGGTGTTACACAAACTATAGAAGCTACAGGCATTAGGATTTCTGATCCAAAGATATTTATTGGTGTGTTAATCGGCGCATGTGTACCTTGGTTATTCTCCTCCTTGGTAATAAATGCGGTTACAAGAGCTGCAGGAAAAATTGTTGAAGAAGTTAGAAGACAATTTAAAATTCCTGGGCTTATGGAAGGTAAAGTTAAACCTGATTATCAGCAGGCAGTAGATATTTGTACAGTATCAGCTCAGAGAGAACTTATAGGCTTGGCTTGTATTGGAATATTTACGCCTATAGCCGTTGGTGTACTGTTGGGAGTTGAATCCTTAGGCGGTTTCCTTGCCGGAGTTATAGTATCCGGTCAGCTTTTGGCAGTATTTATGTCAAACTCCGGAGGTTCTTGGGATAATGCTAAAAAGACTATTGAGGATGGCCTGTACGGTGGAAAAGGATCAGAAGCACATAAGGCTGCAGTTGTAGGCGATACTGTAGGTGATCCGCTTAAGGATACTGCAGGACCTGCTTTGAACCCTATGATAAAGGTTATGAATCTCGTTTCACTGCTTGCAGCACCTGTAATTGTCCAATATAAATCCGGTGATTTGGGTATGATATTGACTCTAATAATTTGCTCAATAGTAGTTATTGTTTCAATAATTTATTCAAAGAGCGGTGGCTTTGCTTTTTTAAAGAAAGCATCAAGCGGAACTACTAAAAGCGCATAGCTGATTTAAGTATATTAATCATCATATGTGAAAAAAGTCAGGAATTACAGATTTACCGTAATTCCTGACTTTTCTATCTCAGCTTTAATATACTTTCCAGATTGTCAAAAACCTCATTATCATAATGATAGTGCAGCTTCACTTCCAAAATGTCATGGAGCTTTCTCAATTGTTTTATTATTTGTTCCAGAAAATCATCATCCTTTACGAGTAAAAACATGCAGCTTGTGGAACCGTCTCCTATTCTTCCGCATAAGATACCTTCAAGATTGAAAGCCCTTCGTGAAAATAATCCTGTTATATGAGACATTACTCCTGGATGATTCTTAACTGTCAGTTCCACTACACAGTATATGTTATTTTCCATAATAACCACCGCCTATCATTTCAGTATTTCCCGCTCCAGGAGGCACAATTGGAAGAACATTTTCTTCTTGCCTTATAGGTATATCAATTACACAGCAGCCCGGCTCCATAAGTAATTTTTCCAAAGTCTTAAGCGGATTCTTTTCAAGTGCCAAATTATACCCCTTTATTCCAAAGCCTTCACTTATTACTGAGAAATTAGGATTAGTTTTAAACTTTGAAGCTATATAATGCTTTTCGTAAAACATCTCCTGCTGCTGCCTAACTAATCCAAGATGTCCATTGTTCATTATAAGTACTTTAACATTCAAATCCAAATCCGCCATTGTAGCCAGCTCTTGGATATTCATAAGTATTGAACCGTCCCCGCTAAAGCAGATTACAGTTCTGTTAGGAAATGCTAAAGAAGCACCAATGGCAGCAGGAAGACCAAATCCCATAGTCCCAAGTCCTCCTGATGTTAACAGTGTACGTGGCAGCCTAAATGGATATGCCTGTGCAGTCCACATCTGATGCTGGCCAACATCGGTAGCAATAATTGCATCTTCTGGAACCTTGTCTCCTACAAACTTAATAATATTTATAGGATGAAATAAATCCTCCTTATCCGGCAGAGTAAAAGGATTCTCTATTTTCATCTTTAAAACAAAATCAATCCATTTCTCACGGGTATCCCAATTTATATAAGGTATCATTGCTTCAAGTATATCCTTTAAATCTCCACCAATAGATAAGTGTGCATTTCTTATTTTATTTACTTCTGCCTCATCAATATCAATATTAATTACTTTAGCATTTGGACAGAATTTCTCTGAATTTCCTATAGCTCTATCATCAAATCTACAGCCAAAGGCTAAAAGTAAATCCGCCTCATTAATTATATAATTCGTATAACGTGCACCATGCATGCCAAGCATTCCTAAAAACAAAGGATCTTCATCGGTAAATACTCCAAGTGCCATAAGTGTAGCTGCAGCAGGTATATTACTCTTTCTCGCCAACTGTTTTAACTCTTCTGACGCATCTGATTGTACAATTCCGCCTCCAAAATATAATATTGGCTTTTTAGCTTTGTTTATTTCCTCTGCAATTTCTTTTATCAAAGCTAAATTCAAATCGGATTTAATGCGCTGATTTCTTAAAAAATTACAGCTTTTATATTCAATATTCTGTACTTGAATATCTTTTGGAATATCGATTAAAACCGGACCTGGCCTCCCGTTTTCTGCAATATTAAAGGCTTCAGGTATAACATAAAACAATTCTTCAATTGACCTTACAAGGAAATTATGCTTTGTTATGGGAACGGTGAGCCCATAGGTGTCAACCTCTTGAAAAGCATCTGTGCCTATCATGCTGTAAGGAACCTGGCCTGTTATAGCAATAATTGGTACTGAGTCAAGTTTTGCATCCGCAATGGCAGTAAGCAAATTTGTAGCTCCTGGCCCTGAGGTTGCAAAGCACACTGCTGCCCTTCCTGTTGCCCTTGCTATTCCCTGTGCTATAAAAGCTGCGCCTTGTTCATGTCTGGAAAGAATATGCCTTATACTACTTTTGTACAAGGAATCATACAAAGGTAAATTTGCTCCTCCCGGAATTCCGATAATATCCTTTATGCCTAATTCCTCAAGCAATTTAATTGTGATATCAGCTCCGTTTAGTATCATTTAATCAGCCCCTTTAAAAATTTATTTGCCCCAAATAAGATAAAATAAAAAATCCTTCGTCCTCTGTAAAGGACGAAGGTATTTCTCCGTGGTACCACCTTAGTTTGTATAATAATACACACTCATCATAATACGGACCAATGGCCGATATTATTCTCTTAATAACGGTGAGCTTCCGGCTAAGTCTACTCTTTTAAAAATTTCGGTTAGCAACTCCAGGGCTACCTTCAATATACTCCTCATGGGAAAATTCCACCATAAATCCCTCTCTGCAAGTTTAGAATATATTTACTCCTCCCTTTCAACGTTTCCTAAAGTATTACTATGTATTTTTATACATTCTACTACAGAATTCACAATGGGTCAATAATTTTCTGAATATTTTTATTATAAAATTATTTGGCCGAAAATAATTAATCTATATAAATCTTGCCACATCATTTGCTGAAGAAATTGCTTCCCAAGCTCTACCGGGTTCTTTACAGTCGCCTATGGCATAAATTTCTTTAGCTGCTTTACTTTCAACCAGTGAAGTGTAAAGAGCATTCTCGGCACTTCCACCGGTGGAATATATCACCATGTCCGTATCGATTGCTATTTCTTCAGTATCCTCAGGCTTTAAAGCTTTATGGAAAGGATTATGAATATTTTCTGGGATTAATGTAATCCATGGGGTAAATGGATCCTGTCTTTTCTTGTTGGCTTTAATAAACAATTTTCCATTGCTGAACTTCTCAGCTTTCGAAGCAGTAAAGGCTTTTATAGGATTTTTTATTATATCTTCTCCTTTATCTGTAGGAGCTCCCTTACCCATCATCATCCATAGCAGCATAGATCGGTTTGCGTGTACAACACCTTTCATTAATTCCGGCAGCATCTCAACCACTGTTACATTCTTATTCTTCTCATAGGCAAGAGAATAAGCGAGCTCGCAACCTACAACTCCTCCGCCGATAATAGTAATTTTCTTTGTTTTTTCAGGCAATTCCATTTTACTGTTAAGCAGCTCTCTTGCTTCCATTTGAGGTACTTCATCCATACCTTGAATTTTTGGTATAGATGGTCTTAAGCCTGTAGCACATATAATTACATCAAATTCATTGTCCAGTTCCTCGGGCTTAACAGCATGGTTGAGCTTGATTTCCAAACCTTGCTTCTCCAATAAGCTCATCTGATACCTTAAATTGCTTACATATCTTTCTACATCATGCTTTATCTCCATACTGCCGCCTGCAATAAGCTGACCGCCAAGCGCATCTTTTGCTTCAAAAAGAGTTACCTTATGCCCCCGTATAAATGCAGTTTTTGCAGCTTCACAGCCTCCAGGTCCTCCACCTATAACAGCCACTTTATTAACTTTTTCTGCCTTATTACACTTTTTTGAATCTTCAAAGCCGGTGTAAGGATTTACTGTACAGCATGGATGACCGCCAAGTATAAAGGATTGAATACAACCCTCCTGATCTCCCATACAATGTATTATCTCTCTTTCTCTTTCCTCATACACTTTTTGAGGCCAATATGGATCTGCCAGTAAAGGTCTGCCAAGCATAACATAGTCTGCAAATTCTCTTTCCAATACTTCGGCTGCCTTTTCGGGCTTTCCCATTTTTCCTACTGCAATGACCTTAGCGGAGATATTATTTTCTCTGAAATATTTTTTTAATCTTCCTGCCATTTCTTCAACATAAATCATATCGTCAAAATATGCAGGCGGATGGGGATAAAACCAATTGTCATAGCACCCCTTATCCACGTCAAAGGCATCAACTCCTGCCTCTGCCAGAGCTTTACAAAATTCCAAGCCTTCCTCAACAGTTCTTTCCATTCCTTTGAAATTTTTCTTAAATACCTCTTCTCCATAAGATTCCTTTAGAGCTTGAGTCAAATCCACTCTATATATTATCGGGAAATCCTCACCGCAGCGTTTTTTAATCTCCCTTACTACATCTATTCCAAATTGAAAATTGTTGCTGTAACGCCCTAGCTTTCTCCTATTCCAAGGTTTTGAAGTAAGCTGATCCATGAGATATCCTTCATGACCGTGAAGCTGCACTCCGTCAAAACCGCTTACTTTTGCATTCACAGCGCTTTGACCGAAGCTTTTTATTATTCTCTTAATAGCTCTATCTGTAAATGGTATATGCGGCAGCTGCGGCACATAAAAATTCTTATTTATTGATGCTGACTTTAACAGCTTACCTTTTAAGGCAGGTTCGGGAGAACCCACTCTTCCAAGTCCTGCAGTTAATTGAATGAATATTTTTGAACCAAATGAGTGTACACCGGAAGCTAAATCTCTCCAGCCAGCCATTCTTGTTCTTGAAGAGCCGTCTATCCTTGGGAAGTAAGTAGTGTCATTATCTTCTGATACAGTAGGATCTATGTTATATGAAACCGGAATAAGTCCGGTTATTAATAGCCCTGTACCTCCTTTAGCCCTTTCAACAAAATAGTCTACCATTTTTTGAGAAGGTCTTCCGATTGGATCCGCCATATTTATATTTCCCATAGGTGCCATTATGATTCTGTTTTTCACTTTACATTTTCCTATATTCCCAGGTTCAAATAGCTTATTATACTTCATTTTATCCCCCTACTCTACAATAACTGTGCCATCTTCTTTAATTTCAATACTGTTGCCTGTTTTTACATAATCCAAAAAGTCTTTGCCTAATTGATCAATGGTTATAATCCTTTTTGAAACCCATATATCGCTTAAAATTACACCTGCTGCTGCAAGTGAATCGATATGCTCCGAAAAAAGCATGGCCGCCGGTGCAATATTCATTTTTGAAACTGCCTGGAGCACCATTCCTCCTGTAGTAGAACCGATGGTCTGAGGAAGACAAATTATTTTTCCTGTAAGCTCTTTATTATAAAGCTCCTCATTGTTTTGATCAGCACAAATTACAGTCTTAGCCTTCTTTAGCGCACTTTTTTGAAATGAAGCCAGTATATTTAACCCTTCATGCGTAACTACAGCTTCACCTTTTAAGCTTCCCTCCAAGATTACACGGCCTTTAAACTCTCTTCTCATGTGATTCCCTCCATTAAATTCCTTTAATTATCTTCTCAATAATATTATCAGTTTCATAAAATCTTGCTGTAGTGTAGGTTCTGAGTTTGTTTGAATTTGTTATTACCGGTTCCTTGGAACAAATAGGATTATTCATATACATGAGAGGACAAATATACGACAGCCTTGCTCCTGTACTTATTAGCCTGTTGTAGTTTTCAGAATCCTCCTTAAACTTACTAATTACGTCAGGTGCCGCTGTTAATATTGTTCTAACTGCAATTTTGCTTTTTTGCTCTTTTTTTAAAGCCTCGTTTATTTTCTCAGTCCACTTATAAAGTTGGTTTAAAGATAGATGAGGACAGCCTATAAAGCATAGCTTAGGCTTCATGTCCGGATTTTTCCACATTATAGAATATGAGTCCATGGTAGCTTTTAATACTTCATCATCTATTATGTATGAAGTAAAGCTCTCCTTTAATAGCGCTCTGCCGCTCTCTTTAGCCTCGGGAGTAATATTTTCCACATGATAAAGCCCTACAGCACCATTTGAAGCACTTGCCGCTCCCATATCCTTTAGATAATCCTCTATTTCTTTAGTAGACATGCTTTTGAAATAGCTGTCAAGTCCTACTATATATGGTACATCCTCAACAACTCTTTTACCTATTGCACTACCAAGAAGATGAGCATTAGGCAGTTGTGAAGTTTTCAGTTCAATAAGCCATTTGGCCTTTCTGCCTTCATCCGTCAATAGTCCGAATTCCGGAGTTCTTCCTACAATACCTGACAATAGTTCTATAACACCTGAATTTCTGTTTGTTCTTGCACCGAGAACCGAATTTGCGTATACCACCGCTGAAGACTCTGCCCAAGCCAATATCTCTCCTTTACTTGGTATGTTGCCGACCTCTTTTTCATAGCATGTACAGCTAAATGAATTACAATCTTTAAGACCTACCTTTGACAACTGCTGCTCATATTCACTTTGCTTTCCGTACATTATTTTGAAAGCTACCTTTTTAATAGGTCCACACTTTATATTTTTATAGTCCAGCGGCCTAGGGTTTACAGTAAATGGCTTTTCAGTAACAAGTCCGTTACTGATTAATTCCTCCATCATATCAAATACCGGTTCTAATATTGGTATTCCAAAGGAGGTAACAAGATGCACAGATCCATTTACAGGAACAAGCCTCTTTGCTCCGAAGGCTTCTCCATAAAGCACGATAGACTTCATTGCTTTTTGAAGAGTTTCTCCTTTTTTACCATCCAATATTTCCATTTCTTCACGGGTAAGCTGTAGTTTACTATCAACCAAAGTTCATTCCCCCTTATTGATGCGAAATTTATAGTATAAATCTCTCCATCTCCATATGTTACAAAATAATTATTCTATATCTTTTATGGTTTTCCTGCATAAATATGACGTTACATCTATATAATCGTAAAAAGTGCCTCGAAATTTTCCATTCATATTTTTAAAGAATCATGAGGAAGCACTGCGTGAACACCCTTAACTCCGTTAACAACTTGGGTAATTCTCAGATCCACTACAGTACTAGCTAATGCAATAGCTTCAACTCTGTCTAAGTTAAATAGTTTACACATTAGATTTAGAATACCATCCATAGCTTGAACAGTGGCTTCGTTCAAATCTTCATGAAATCCGAAACTAATCCAACCATTAGGGGTATTGGCAATTGGCATTGCAAGACTCATATCCTTATGCACAGTAAATGTTAATTCTACAAACTCCGTGGAACATTCTATCGCTTGACAACTTATTTCACCATCTCCTTGAGCAGCATGACCATCACCAACAAAAAAATAAGCACCATCAACCGGAATAGGTAGATACAAGATACTTCCCTTGCCTAACTCTTTGCAGTCAATATTACCACCACAAAATCTTGGAGGCCATGTAATATGTATTCCTTCTTCTGCAGGTGGCATAGCATATATTCCCATAAAGGGTTTTAATCCAACAGAAAATATCTTTCCATTAATTTCTGTATTTCCAAGCATAGTTTTTTTATCTAAATTCCATTCAAGATTAATTTCCCTGGATTCAGTCAATCCAAGTTTTTGATTTTGCCAATTTGGATATCTGCCCGCAGAAGTGAACCCATAAGGACCTGGTATAACTTCATTTATTCTTATTTCAAGAGTCATTCCCTTTTTAGCTTCAATAATCTTTATAGGACCACAAAGTGCATGTCCATTATCAATGTCTTTTCGCCTTTCAAAAGGCTTTATTCTCTTTTCATCTTCGGCTGGAGTTCCCCATCCTGCATCAAAACATGAATATTGTACTGTATCACCGGAATTGATTGTTAATATAGGCTTAAATTCAGCTGATAAAGAACCAACTAAATTTGAACGAGTGGGCATTACATTAAAAATTGCCATATAATTACCTCCTATAAAAGTTTTCCAATATACTTTAGAGCTGAAACCTCTGTATAATCAACTGATCCATCCATTATTTTAGATACATCCGCTAACGTGTCTTGAATACTTACATACTTACCTACGCTTCCTGTATACGGTTCTGCTACAAAAAAGTATTGAGTCAAATAGGCCTCAAGACGTTCTCCCCTACTATATGTCTGTAATTCAGAATCGGGAAGACTATTAAAACCTCGAATGCTTACCAAAGTTCTTAACTCGCGATATCGGCGGAGCAGCTTCTTAGCACGCTGCTGTGTAGAAAAATGAATTTGATCCAAATGCTCTCCTTCTAAAACAGAAGAGGTTGAGTAAAACGGATTAATAGCAGGAAACATATCCCTGGCTGCAAGCTCAGCATCAAATCGCCATAAGGTCTCAAGCGGACCATAAGGTAACTCTTCATCAACAGCCTCGCCTTTTAAATCAACAAGAAAGGTTAAAAGTGAGCCTCTCCCGGCTTTTATTAGTCTCTCCTGCAAATTGTAAATTTCACCTGTAACTACATTGGACCTATCTGCAGCAAATACAATTTCATTAGGTTCGTCTAACTTCACTATTTCTTCATATACTTCCTCTATAGTATTCAGGATAATAACATCTACCTTTTCCAGACCATTTATTAATTCCACAGGTTCTCCTTCAGGCATGAGAAGTATGGCAGTATAACCATCACTTGTTAGTCTATAGAACATTTCTGCAAGTAAAACAAGTTGACCCATCCCAGGGCGTGCAATCAAGCCAATAGTTCCTCCCTTGGTTAGCGGTGAAAACAAATCTAAGGCCTTTATTCCTGTTTCAATCATTTCAGTTCTCTCGCCACTTAAAATTAATTCATCCATACTACACTTAGCTAATGATGCAAGAGCAAATAATGTACGAACCTCAGCACGAGATACAGGAATTTTTCCAGTGCACAGGTCAGAAACTGTAGCCGGCCGTAACCCCACTGAGCGGGCGGCGGATGTTAAATTAGGAATTCGGCGGCGCAATAACGGTACATTTAGACTTATATCTTCCAAATTATCTTCTCCTTTAATTATCTATTTCTAATTATTATATCCATAATTACTCTTTAACGCAACGAATATTACCCCACAAAGTAATTTATATGTATTAAAATGAATCTACTTTTAAAGTGTTTTAATATAAACATGCTAAAGACTCTTGTTTATAAACCTCTAACTTAAATAGGTATGGCAATGAAAGTTAGATATGAAGCTTAAATGAATATTCGATAAATATCTTAATAAATAATTCTAAATATAATGGACGCCCTTGCGGGCGTCCGTTGTAACGGTTTATTATTTTTTAGCAGACGAGCTAAATTCTACTCCATTCAATATTATCTCCCCTTGAGGTATCCACAGCAAAACCGGCGCTTTCTATTCTTCTTTCAATGCAATTTCTACATTCCGCTGCTTCGTCGCCTGTACATATCTTATTGTCATATAATGAATATTTTGCTCTTACCTTTGTAGGAGAAAGATTAGGCATAACTACATTTGCACCTGCTTTTAGTCCCAGCTCCCTTCCTAGTGGGTGAATGGTACCGAGAGCCGTAGTTGCAGGTATTAATGCTTTGGGAAGCATCAATCTTGTCAATGCCAGCATCGTTATTGTTTTCTCCAAGGTTCCTTGCTTTTCGTCTCTGAAATCAGTATCCTTATGTGGAATAAAAGGGCCTATCCCGACCATATGAGGCTGAAGTTCTTTAAGAAATATCAAATCTTCAGCCAGATTTTCTGAAGTCTGATATGGTGATTCTACCATAAAGCCTGCACCAACCTGATACCCTATTTCTTTTAGATTAAATAAACATTGCTTTCTGTTTGAAAGCCTAAGCTCCTTTGGATGAAGCTTTTCATAATGCAAGTCATTTGCAGTTTCATGTCTTAATAAATACCTGTCAGCTCCTGCATCGTAATACTTCTTATAGGCATCGTAGGATTTCTCACCTATTGAGAGAGTTACGGCACAATCTGGAAAGGAAGCCTTTACTGTTTTCACTATTTCAACTATCTTCTCATCCGTATAGAAGCTGTCCTCGCCTCCCTGAAGCACATATGTCCTGTATCCAAGTCTATATCCGATTTCGCAGCATTCCAATATCTGCTCAAGTGAAAGTCTGTATCTTTCCGCATTACCGTTATTTCTTCTTATACCGCAGTAATAACAGTCATTCTTGCAGTAATTTGTGAATTCTATAAGTCCTCGCATATATACGGTATTACCATAATATTTGTTCTTTGTAGCATAGGCTTTCTCTATAAGATACTTTTTAGACTGTTCATCAATATTATCTATAATATAAAGTAATTCCTCTTTACTGGCATTATTGCTCTCATAAAGTTTATCTATTAGTGAATTAATATGTGTCATCTTCTTCCTCCCATAACATTTTTGCCAATGGAAAAGGTTCAATTGCTCTTGGCAGTATTCCTTGTACATATGCAATAAGCACTCCATAATTCACAATAGGAACACCAAAGGCTTTAGCATTTTCTATTCTGCTTATCATACCTGCTCTGTTCATCATACATGCACCGCAGTGGACTATTAATGAATATTTTTTCACTTCTTCCGTGAAGGTTGTTCCGGAAGCAAATTCAAATTCGATATTCTTTCCAGTATGCTGCCGTATCCATCTAGGAATCTTCACAGTTCCTATATCATCTGACTGTCTGTGATGAGTACATCCCTCTGCAATCAGCACCTTATCTCCGTCTTTCAGCTTGTTTACTGCTTTAGCTCCTTTAATCAATTCCGTTAAATTTCCTTTTTGTCTCGCAAAGAGAATAGAAAAAGAAGTAAGCATAATATCTTTAGGTGTATCCGCATCGGCTTTTAAAAACACTTGTGAATCTGTAATAACAAGCTTTGGTTTTCTTGACAAGCTCTCTAAGCACTGTCTCAGTTCATGTTCTTTAGTTACAACAGCCATGGCATCACTCTCTAAAACATCTCGTATGACCTGCTGCTGCGGAAGTATTAATCTGCCTTTCGGCGCCGCTTTATCAATAGGAGTAACTAGTACAACCAGATCGCC
>JAEZDX010000153.1 GCA_023417975.1 Bacillota bacterium | reverse complement strand
GAGCTGGATTATATCATGGAGGAAATATATAATGTATTATCTTTATGGGACAACCAAAAACATTTAGAGGCTTCCAGCTTATTATATAAGCTATTAATTAAAATGAAAATCATAAAAGACAGTTCTTCCGAAGAAGAAACTCTTAATCTTTTTAAAAAACTGCAGCCCGTTATAGCCTTGATGGACGAGAATTACAGCAGAATCATCACTCTGGAAGAGTTGGCGGACAAAATCAACGTAAGCAAACATTATTTATGCAGGATTTTTAAACAAGCATATTTAATTACTCCCTTTGAATATTTGAATCAACTAAGAATTCAAAAGTCCAAGGAAGCAATAATCAATGATAAATATATTAAAATAAAACAGATTGCCTATAGCGTTGGTTTTAATGATGTAAGCTACTTTTGTTCTGTTTTTAAAAAAATAGAAGGCTGCACTCCAATAGAATTTAAGAAAAAACATTAAGAAGCCCTTCAAACAAAGGGCTTCTTTACATATAAACCTAGGAATTCTCGTTAAAGATACTTTTTCTGTAAGTAATATAGGTGAAGACAAAATACAATGCATATACAAATAGAAACAAGCCTATAGACATGAAAAGCGATGTCATTAATATTGATTTGCTCAAAAGGCCTTCAAACAATCTGTTAATTGAAACTGTTACTAAAGCACTTATGGGTATAGGCAACAAAATCGGAAAGCCAAAATAAAATATAAATTGCTTAATTATGATACCTTCTATTTTAAGTTTTCCCATACCAAGATTACTTAAAATTCCATATCTAGCCTTATACTTTACAGTCTCACTTAACATCTGCACAGTTAAAATAGTTGCCGCTACGCACATAAATATGAGTCCTAAATAAAACAAAGAGAAGGACATTATTGTGAATGAGCTTCGATTTTCTGCTAAGATTGCCCCTTTAACCTCAATGTTTCCCGAAGTAATAAGAACACTGCCGTCATTTCTCTTTACAGGGCTTACATACGCTCCAAGTTCTTTATAATTATCAGCTGTGGTCTCCTCCTTTGTGTCTACTACATATATACGTTGTTTTACATTCATATGCTCTGCTATATTATCCGGCACTACAATAACATAATAAGCACCATTAATGCCTTCAAGAGAGAAGTCTTCCAAAAGACTTTCCTGATACTTCAGCGTTTCCCCTCCAAAGGTAAGTGAAAAAGCTTTTTCTTTTTCTATTACCTCTTTCACGCCAAGAGTACATTGTAGTAAAAACTTACCTTGCTGCAAATCAACATTATTGTAACCCAGCATGTTCCTTAGCTGCTGGTAATCGCTGAATTTCATTACAGGGTCATCCTCCCAATAAGTACCGCCTAAGGAAGTATGGGATAAAATATCATAGATTTTTTTTGTATTGGTTTCATATATATTATATACCCTTTCGTTCACTACCGTAAAATTGTTATAAATATACTGTTTATAAGCCTTAAAATCCTCATCAGCTGCGGGGCTTGTAATTGATATATCAAAGTTAGTTATTGAATTTACCCTATCTTCAAAAAAACCTTTAAAAAGCATGCCTATGGACACTGCCGTCATTGTTATTGTAAGCAGCATTCCCAATGTGCCTAAAGTAATACTCATAGTATTCATCTTAGAAGATAAATTTCGGAAGAGAAAAAGATTATTGCTTTTATATTTAACAGCTTTATTATTTATAAATGCGCTTACTAAAATAAAGGATAGAGATATATAAAATCCGTAGATGCAGATAGTAAAGCAAAGAAATATAACACCTATCCTCCCTACAGTAACATTGTCGCCATTGGAGAAGGTATTATGAAGGAGCAATGCCCCTATTAATCCAAATAAAATTGATACTATAAAAATAAGTCTGCATCCTTTTCCATTATTGAGTCTTGCTGTTTCGTTCTTCTTTTCTGCATAGAGCAAATCATATATTCTTAATTTTCTTAGCTTAATCCTTGTTCTTATCATTGAAAAGGCGTATATGAGTAAGATATACAATACTGACAGCACTAAAGCATTCATAGAGAAAGATATTCTCACTTCATATACGGCATTAAAAATGTGCATTATTATTAAAGTAAGTATCTCAAATATAAATGAACCTGCTATAATGCCTATAGCCAAGGAGATTCCCCCAATGAGGGCATTTTCTATAAGGAATAGTTTTGTAATTGCCTTATTGCCTATTCCAAGCGTCATGTAAGTGCCAAGTTCCTTGCTTCTTCTGTGCAGCATAAAGTTATTCATATAATGAACCAGCCAACCAGTTACAAACACAATGACAACTGAAACTGTAATTATTGCATAGGTCATAGCTTTCATCATGTCATTAAGCAGCATAATATCTTCAGAAAAAATGATCATATTAAAAGCATAAAGCAGAGAAAATATTATGGACAAGGTTAGAATATATATTGTGTAGTCCTTTATGGAACGCCTTGAATTACGCAGAGCCAGCTTACATAGCATCGGATGCGTCACCTCCCATAAGCGTCACCACATCCACAATTTCATAAAAAAACTCTTTTCTTGATCTATTTCCCCTTCGTATTTCGTTGAATATTTTACCATCCTTTAAGAATAAAATTCTATGGCAATAGCTGGCTGAAAAAATATCATGTGTTACCATCAAGATAGTTGCACCCATACTGCTGTTTATATTTTCAAAGCTTTGAAGCAGCATACCTGCTGCTCTTGAATCCAATGCTCCAGTAGGCTCGTCGGCTAAAATAATTTTTGGCTTATTAATTAAAGCTCTTGCACATGCACAGCGCTGTCTTTGTCCTCCTGATACTTCATATGGAAACTTTTTAAGCACTTCAACTATACCCAGTTTTTCTGCAATTTCCTGCACATTATCCTCTATATGTGAAACATCTTTACCGTAAATCGTAGGAGCCAAAGCAATATTTTCTTCTATAGTCAATGTATCCAACAAATTAAAATCTTGAAAAATAAATCCCAGATTTTTTTGTCTGAATTCTGCAAGCTCTGAATCTTTTAAGGCAGTTATATCTTTTCCGTCAAGATAAATATGACCCGCTGTTACTATGTCTATAGTAGATATACAGTTAAGAAGAGTACTTTTGCCGCTGCCCGATGCACCCATAATTCCTATAAATTCACCTTCTTCAACCTCAAAGGATATCATGTCTATAGCTTTAGTAATATAGGTTTTAGCTCCATAATACTTTTCCAGTTTTTCAACCTTTAATAAGTTTCTCATATAACCACTCCCTTCGCCATATGGATATTTCACGGGATATCCATTTCCTTTTAAGTATAGCAAGTGGAAGGACAGTTGTTTACTTACAGTTTTGTAAGTTCTCCTGA
>JAEZDX010000076.1 GCA_023417975.1 Bacillota bacterium | reverse complement strand
GGTGAACAGGGGAAAGGCTTTGCAGTGGTGGCAGAGGAAGTAAGAAAACTGGCAGAGCAATCTTCACAAACGGTAACAAGCATTCAAGAGACGGTGTCAAAGGTTCAGGAAGCCTTCGGAAACTTATCTGAAAACGCACAGGAGCTGCTGGATTTCATGGATAATACCATAAAAAATGATTATAGGACATTGATGGAAACAGGTGACCAATATCAGAAGGATTCGGAATATATAAATGTAATGTATGAAGATATTGCTGCCATGTCTGAGGAGGTAAATGCCACGGTATCTGAGGTAAGCGATGCAGTACAAAGTGTGGCTCAATCTGCCTATGGAGCGGCTTCAAGCTCAGAAGAAATTGTAAACAGCATTGATGACGCATCAAAGGCTATGCAGCAAGTTACACAAATGGCGCACGGTCAGGCGGAGCTGGCTCAAGAGCTTCGTAAGGCTATTGAAAGGTTTAACATTGAGTAGGGATAGTATTTGGCGGATGTGAAATTGGAATATACAGGAAACTACAGGTCCTAGCGGCTGAGTAATAAGGAAAGTGAGTTGCATAAGGTAAGAGAAGTAGTAACATATGTGTGCAACTTTTTAAGAAGGATTTAGCATTGAAGCATAGGAGCACAGCTTTTACTATTATTAAGCTGTGCTCCTTTTTGTATTCCGTTAATAATTTGAAGGCTAAAAGAACCTTTGAGACGAATTACTATATTATATAATAAGGACACTTTTATAACTGAATTATAAAGGAGTTATAAACTGCGGGCAGAATTTCAAAGCGGTTGTGAGATGATGTCCGGAGAGGAGGTGGCTACTTATGTTACCATATGCACTGCTGATGGCCATGCTTTATGGAGGCGAGAACAAAAATTTAAAGACTGTATTGATTATGGTTGCGTTACTCGCTTATTTAGGAAATCCGAGAGATAGGCGCAGAAGAAGAAGAGGCAGAAGACGTGTAAATAACAGAAGTCTATTAGATACTAATGATGATGTTGATAAAACTGAATTAATATTGGCTGCTGTACAATCTGTGCTTAATTATATAAATATAAGTTCACAAGCTAAAAAGAATCTGCAAACATCAGAAGAACATGTAATAGGGGAAGGTAATGCCGGTAGGGAAGCAACGAAAGAACGAGCCGTTTCACAACAGCCTGGCAGAGGCAGGAATAATGATGAGATGAATAGAGAAGTGAACCCTCGGCACGGAACTCGACAAAGTCGCGTGAACAGAGCTATACCGCCAAGTTCCGACGAAAACCAAAGTCCCGCTGTAGATATAGCCGAAAATAGGAGAACAGAAAGTAGAAGAGCAGAGAATAATTTACCGGCTGAAAGAAGACTTAATAGCAGCATAAGTCATAATACACAGGACGATAATAGAGAAGTTTCCTGTATGAAGAAAAAAGATATTACGGAAGTAATTAAGGAAATATATCACGGAGTCAATATCAGTGGCGGTTTAAGCAATGGAAAAACGGCGACAGGAGAGGTTGTAGGAGTATATGAAGGTATTTTGATTTTAAGAGATATGGGAATGCTAAACTATATAAGTGGAGAGGCAATTGTGAATTTTAGCTAGATGCAATAAGAGACTCTGCATAATGTGAGAAATGTAGAGTCCTTTTTTAACCCATTTATAGTATATTAATGAAAGTTTTGTAGAAGTATGTTACAATAAAATTGTTTTATTATGTCGATGAGGAGCAAGGGGGAATAATAGTTTTGAAGATACGAAAAAAGTCGGCTACAATTTTTTCATTTGCAGCAATATTAGTACTGGTTGGGGTACTGATACTTACAAAAAGTATACAATCAAGAGAGCTTCAGCAAAAGTTCGATAAATTAATGAAAGACCGGAATTATAAAGATGCAGTGGAGATTTATAAAACTGCTGATGAAGATATGGTAATTGGCAACATTCTTGGCTTTGAAAAAAACATTACATCCACAATAGAGCATAGTGTAGATGAGCTTAAAGCTGCTTATATAAATGGAAATGTATCATTAGAAGAGTTTGAAAATGCAATAGAATTAATGTCAGGTTTTGATGGACAAGCTAGAGAGGTTATAGATCAGGTTGTTAATACAGTAAATGCTTTGGAAGGTAATAAGAAGGTTATGGCAGAGGCAGCAAGCTTATTTGAAGCCGGTAAATTCGACGAAGCTTTTAATAAAATAAATGCTATTGAGAATATAGAGGAAGATAAGGGTGGTTTAGCTGCAGCCTCAGCTTTAAAGGAACAGATTATAAAAGGTTATAAGGATAATACCGGAGAAGATATTAATAAGCTTGTCAACGAGGGAAAGTTTGAAGATGCCAAAAAGCTGTTGGACGGCGTAAAGAATGTATTGGGCAAGGACATTTGGGACAAAATGGCTCAAGAATTAGACGCAGCCATAGCAAAAAAGCAAGAAGACGATAAAAAGCAAGCAGAGATAGAAACTATTCGACAAAGAGAAATGGCAAAATATCCTGCCAATATTGCAGCTTTTCTTAAAGACTATGTACCATCACCTGAAAAGGAAGCAAGTGTAAGTCAGTATGACAGTAGTACAAAGTTTTTAATTATGCTGGACTTAAGTACTCAGGTAACAGATGTTTATTTGGGTAAAAAGGGTGATTGGAAGCTTATAAAGAGTTATATATGTTCTTCGGGTTCACCAGGAAATGAAACTCCTAAAGGTACATTTACAATAACGGATAGGGGAGCTTGGTTCTTTACACCGAGATTTGGAGACGGTGCCAAGTATTGGGTAAGGTTCTACAAGACATATCTATTCCACTCTCTGCCTATGGATATTAATAAAAACATAACAGACACAACTTTGGGAACACCAAGGTCTCATGGGTGTGTAAGGTTAAATGTAGATGAAGCAAAATGGATATATGACAATATACCTAAAGGCACAAAAGTAATAGTATATTAATTATTAGAGCACTGCGCATGCATTTGAAGGCTGCAAGCAGTGCTTTTATATTTGTGGGTTTGGACGCAAAAAAGTACCCGGAGGAGGGCACCGCCGGGTATAGGGGCTTCTAATGGAATCCTTGATGAGGATTCATTTCACAAGTTAATTATATAGCATGCACAATAAATGATAGAAAATCATAAAAATTTTTAAATGAATTGATAATTTTAAAAAAACATGATGGTATTTTTAATACATTGCAGAATGAATAGACCGTAAATTAACATATTTTCATAAAGTGCTAGGTGCCAAAATGAAAATATTCACACAAAAAAACCATGTATTTTCAACTATTCAATGCGGGTACCTATTTTTTCACCGAATAGTATCTTTGTTTCAAAGCCCAAGGAGGACTGCTGAAGAATATCCTTATCTATAGTAACCTTATTCTTTTGGAGGAACATTATAACAGTAGAGCCTCCAAACTTAAAATATCCTTTTTCACTGCCTTTTGTAAGTCTTGTGTCGTGAGTATAAGTCTGAATGATAGAGCCTACACAAGTAGCCCCTACCTCAACGTATAGTAAGTCGCCGAAATTATCTGATTTAAAAACACTCCACTCTCTCTTGTTTTGGCAGAAGAGCTTTTCTTTTTTATTTAGAGCTACGGGATTTACGGAATAATAGCTGCCGTTAATTTTATGAGTAGGTCCGCATACTCCATCATCTACAAAGTGAAATCTGTGATAATCTGTGGGGCATAGTCTAAGTATGAGGCATATTCCATCGCCAAAAGCTGAAAGCAGCTCCGGTTCATCTATAAGTTCTCTAAAGCTATAAGTAAGACCTTTTACTTGAACAAGCTTTTCCAAATCTATATTTTCATAGGCTAGGAGTCTTCCATCTCCGGGGGAGATAAAAGAGGAAATGTCCATGTTAACAGGTCTGCCTTCAGCCGTAATTTTTCTCGTAAAGAAATCATTAAAGCTTTCGAAATTTCCTTCACTATTTTCACATACGGATAAATCGATGTCGAAATCTTTTATAAATTGAGGAACTTTACGTGAACTTAGCTTTGTATCGCAATATTTTCCATACAGGCTTGAAAAAAACTTCCTTTTAACAAACATCTCTAAGAGAGACATTCCAATTGGCGAGGAATATATCCAGTTAAGATATGTATCTCCGGCAACCTTTTCTATTTCATATTTTCCCGTTTTTCTATCATAATATTGAATCATTATTTGAATTCTCCTTTAAAATCGGTATTGGGAGCACTGCAGTAAATACTTACTTAAACAGCTGTGCTACAGTAACATTATAAAGGGAACGACAGTATTGTACAATAGTACTCAACACTATGAATATGCAGAATATTATATATATTTAGCCTGATTATTATAAAAATATTGTTTTATATAAAACTTTGATATATTATAAATATAGTAACAATATGGAGTGATAATAATGAACAAGACAAAAAGAGCTATATTTGATGCTGCTATAAAGGAGTTTTCAAATAACGGTTACAGCGGTGCAACCATGGATAGTATTGCAGAGAATGCAGGAGTGGCCAAAGGAACCCTCTATTACCATTTTAAAAGTAAGGAAGATATTTTTAAATATATTATTTCCGAAGGAATGGATCTAATAACTGATGAAGTAAAAGAAGCAGCGGCAAGAGAAGAAAATGTAATTCTCAGACTCAGAGCCATATGCAGAGTTCAACTTGGGTTAGTTCATAAAAATAGAGATTTCTTTAAAGTAGTTATGAGTCAGCTTTGGGGACAGGAAATAAGACATTTGGAGCTTAGAATGGTTCTACGTGAATACATAGAAACAATCGAAAAATATTTGATTGATGCTATGGAACAAGAAAAGATAAAAAAGGGCAATACCAGCTTTATGGCATATGCATTTTTCGGGAACTTGTGCTCAACGGCGGTATATGAACTCATTGACGAGGAGTCAGATGTAAATGAACTCATAGATAATTTGATGGAATTTATATTAAAAGGAATAGAGAAATAGGGGGAAGCATAGACCTTGGAAAGGGTCTATGTTTTTTTTATGAAATAAACAGCGCTAAAAGGGCGAAGAGTAATAAGTGTTTCTATTTATTAGTAAGATGGAGCATTTAAAAGAAAGATGAGGATGTAATTGGTTCCATACTATATAACCGTGGATAATTTGTACATTGACAAAGTAATGAAAAAAGAGTATAAATATAACTGACCGGTCAGTATAATAAAATTAACAATTTATACTGAACGTTATATATATTAAAAATAAAATAAGGATGAGGTGATAGTATGAATTTCTTAAAAGTAGCAGGTAGAGATGTATCCAACATTTTTAAGAACAGATTCATAAGAGTATCAGTTGTTGCAATCATTATCGTTCCTCTTCTATACAGCTTACTATACCTCGCTGCTTTTTGGGACCCATACAGTAAACTGCAGTCATTGCCTGTAGCTGTAGTTAATCTGGACAAAGGGGCTACCCAAGATAGCAAGGAAGTAAACTTTGGAAATGATGTAGTTGACAACCTGAAGAAAAACAGTGTAATGGGTTGGAGATTCGTATCATTGAAGGATGCAGAGGATGGAGTTAAGGGCAGCAAGTATTATGGAATGTTTGTTATACCTGAGGATTTTTCTCAAAATGCTGTAAGTGCTAAAGATGGAAAACCTCAAAAGCCAACTATAAAGTTCCAGGAAAATGAAAAAAGAAACTTTCTCGCTGCTCAGATAAACGGTAAGGTAACACTGGAATTACAAAGAGAAATAGCGAAAAACATATCTGACGAATATATTAAGGTTACATTTGATAATTTGTATGACATTAAAGACGGAATGCTTCAGGCTGCAGATGGCAGCGGACAGATTAAGGACGGATTGAATACCTTGAATGGCAATGTTCCAGAAATGGCCGATGGTGTTCAGCAGCTATCAGACGGCTCCAATCAGTTGAACGACGGATTAGGACAGGCGCGTAATGGTGCTGCAGCTCTCTATGATGGAGCAAATAAGATAAATACAGGATTAGGAGATGCCAAGAACGGTGCAAATAGTATTAATCAGGGCTTAGGACTGGTAAAGAGCCAGGCACCTGCATTAGTAAGCGGAGTAGCCGAATTATACAAAGGCTCCGGTGATTTATATAATGGGTTAAAGATGGCAAATGGAGGGGCAGGAAATCTTAATGCAGGAATCAAGCAGTATAGTGATGCTGCAATTACACCTGTAACAGAGGGCATAAGCAATTTGGATACTGCACTTAACAGTCAGATACTCCCCGGTATTAAAAATGCTGAGGATGGAAGTGCTATGGTAAAGGGCGGAGTAGATGAACTGATAAATGGAATGACAGATTCGCAGACGGCTTTAAATGCAGCAGTAACCAATCAGCTGCAAGTATACTTGGCTAATAATCCCCAAGCAATGACTGACCCCGATATGTTAAAGTTCCTTAATTCACTTGCACAAATCAATGCAAAGGTTACAAGTCCGGAGAATTTGAAAAATATATCGGACCTGCAAAACGGAACGGCTGCATTAAACTCAGGCTTGAGTAAGCTATATGCTGGTACTAACGGTGACTTTAAGGGTGGTCTGGATACCTTAAACGAAAGCATACCTGCAGTTAAAAAGGGAATTTCCGATCTATATTCAGGCAGTGGTGTTTTGGCGTCAGGGTTAAACGATGCATATAAAGGATCGGAAAGACTTTACAATGGGATGATTAAGATGAACGAATCTGTACCGGCACTATCCGGTGGCATAAATCAGCTTTATGACGGCTCAGGAAATCTTGCTACAGGTTTGAATCAACTATATGACGGTTCTGGACAGTTAAAGAACAGTATTGCAAAACCTGAAGAGGTTAAGGGAATCACTCCTGCTGCAGCAAATAGCGGGAAAACTTTAATTGGCGGTCTTACAGAACTACACAGCGGTTCAGCACAACTGAAGGATGGATTGCAGACTTTAGACGGCAAAATACCGGATCTTCGTGACGGTGTAGGCAAGCTTTTGGATGGTTCCACCGAATTAAATACAAAGCTTAAGGATGGAGCAGATAAAGTATCTTCAAACTTAAAGAACAGCAGCTCCGACATGGCAGAATTTATTTCTGAACCATTGATAGTAAGCAATGATCCAATTAATCCGGTAAAAGATTACGGAACAGGCTTTACTCCATACTTCATACCTTTGTCACTATGGGTTGGTGCACTAATGATGTTCTTCGTAATTACCGATAAAGTAGATGAAGACATTAACGCAAGCGCTGCTTCAGTAGTTTTGGGTAAATATCTTTCATATGGATATATAGGAATAATACAAGCCATACTTGCCAGCACTGTAGTATTATTCTTAGGATTAAAACCGGATAATATTGTACTTTACTATTTCACAAATATATTTATGTCCTTGGTGTTTATTGCTATAATGCAATGCCTAATATTCTTACTCGGAATGGCAGGAAGACTATTGTCCATAGTACTGCTAATATTGCAGTTGACTTCCAGTGGCGGAACTTTCCCGTTGGAACTTGTGCCAAGGTTCTTCAAAGTATTAAATCCATTTGCACCATTCACTTATTGTACTCAAGCTTTGAGAGAATCAATCTCAGGTGTAGACTACAGTGTGTATGGAAAAGATATATTAATACTTGGAGTTATAATGATAGTATTCCTGTTCATATCGGTTGTAATGAAAGAACATGCCGATAGAGTACAAGAGAAGTTCAAAGCTAAAGTTGAAGCAGCAGCTTCACTTTAGTTGATAATACACATTCCTATAATATAGCGGTATTGAACAAGTTGTTCAGTGCCGCTTATTTTTTTACTCTATAGGGAATTATAAATTTTTGAAATTGCAGATAACTGAATATAATTTTATACATTTGTATATAGAGTAAAAAAGAAGGGGTGCAGGGGAAAGGTTCCCCCGCTTCTTTCAGGAGGAGGTAAAGATTAATTATCTTTACGCACTTCAGAGAATATCAGAAGGGGCTCAGACGCGAATGCGTCGTCGAAGGGAACCTAGGGTTCCCTAGCGAAAGCGATATTAGTCGCTTTTTTAATCTGTTTCTAATGTTTATTAATCTGTTTCTAATGGTTATCTAAAAGTCCTTTAATTTTCCTTCTATATAATAAAAACATCAAAGGAAGCAAAAAGAATTTATGAGAGGTGCAATAATTTATAGATTACTGCATATAAAAAAATTTAGGAGGGTATTAGAATGAATGTAAACTTAGAACAGATTGATCAGTTAAGACAGAGGGCAAACGTTACTTATGAGGAGGCTAAAGCAGCACTTGAAGCTTGTAACGGAGATATGGTTGAAGCGCTTGTATACCTTGAGAAAAACAATAAGGTAAAAAGAAATTATAGCCAAGACGGAGAATACGGATTTATCAGTGCAGTAAAGAGATTGATAAAAAAAGGTCAAGAGACAAAGTTTGTCATGAAAAAGCAGGAGAAAGTAGTCATAAATGTGCCAGTAAATATAGTAATATTAACAACGGTTTTCGCACCGCCTGTTACAGTAATAGGAGTAGTTGTGGGATTATGCACAAACCATAGAATCAAATTTGTGAAGGCTGATGGCAAAGACATGGAAATAAACAAAGTGCTTGATAAGATGTCAACAGCAGTAGCTAAAGTAGATAATAACACTGAAATAGTTAAGCAGTAAAGGAATGGTTAATACTATTCCTTTTCTCTTAGGCTAATATATTGATTCAAGGATAAAATAATAGTATAATAATAGTAATACTTTCATAGAGAGGGGAATTTTAATGAGTGAGGTCGTTCTTAACTAACTAATTTAATAAGTAGTCTGCAAAGCATCATGAAACTGTACGAAAAACTTAATTTTCTGCAGGTCTATTTGTGTTGTGCTTTTGGACGAATTTAGTTAAGAACACGGTTAGAATTCTGCCTATATATTTAAAGCTGTATACCGTGCATTGCACGGATTTTTTTATACCCTTTTTTACCTTATGATTAACATTTTGGCGTCAAAGGTAATTTTATAAAGAAATTTAAAGGATATAAAAATAAGCTTCTTAAGTATTTATATACAAGGGTTGAGATTGCACTGTGCCATCTCAGCCCTTTTTGTTTTTAATTAGGTGAGACAAAAGCACTGAAAGTAATTATGGAATGGAGAAATATACACTATAGAACTGGCTCCTGAACTTACGATTTATACAGATAGGCAAATATTAAGTGTAAAAAAATATTAGGAGGAATCAAAATTGAACAAAAATGCAATTGTTATATTGGAATTTGAAAAAATTAAAGAGGAATTGAAAAATTATGCTTTGTCTGAAATGGCAAAGGAGATAATCGATAATATGACACCATCTCTGGATAGAAATAAAATTGAAAGATGGCTTCTAGAAACAACGGAGGCGAGAAATATAGTAGACAGGAGTTCAAGCATACCGCTTCACAGCCTAAAAGGCATAAAAGTGATTAAGGATAAGCTAGGAAAGACAGCAGCACTGCTGCCGGAAGAATTAGAAGTGTTGTGTGGCTTTTTGAAGGAATGCATAAAGCTTAAAAGGTTTATGAGTCTAAAGGATTATGAATATTGCGCACCTAATATTACTGCATATGCAGTCTCCATATATGAATTGGATACAATCATTGCCGATATTGAAAGGTGTATTGTAAAAGGCCGTGTTGACGATAAAGCCACTTC
>JAEZDX010000022.1 GCA_023417975.1 Bacillota bacterium | reverse complement strand
GCCTTTATTAAGCTGTATGTAGCAAAGGACCGCTTAGATAAGAAAATTGAGATAAAGATATTAAAAGAGGGAAAAAAGGCTATTAATATCAATACTATAAAAATTAATAAGTTATCACAGCTTATGGGAACTTGCAATGTAGTTATGTTTTCTCCCGAGGACCTAAAAATTGTTAAAGAATCTCCAAGTAATAGAAGGAGATTTCTTGACATGGAGTTATGTCAGCTGGATGGAAAATATTATTATAATTTAGTACAATATAATAAAGTACTGGCAGAAAGAAATACTGTTTTAAAGAACAGGAATATAGATAATTCAATTTTAGATGTTTATGATGAGCAGCTGGTTTTATTTGGAGAAGATATAATAAAAAAGAGAATTGAATATATTAAAAAGCTAAATTGCTACGGTAAGGATATTCACAGAGAAATTACATCAAAGACAGAAGAAATAGAATTTGGTTATGTTACTCAAATAAAGAATTTAGAAAATCTGAAGAATGAAATGCTGGATCTGTTGATAAAAAACAGAAAAAAGGATATTGATAGGCGTATAACGTCTGTGGGGCCTCACAGAGATGATTTTTATATAGAGATTAATGGGGTAGATACAAGAAGTTTTGGCTCACAAGGACAACAGCGTACTTCCATTTTAACAATAAAATTCTCATCTTTGAAAATTATTAAAGAGGTTACAGGTGAGTATCCAGTACTCTTATTGGATGATGTTTTATCTGAATTGGATTCAAAAAGGCAAAAATATATATTAACTTCAATTTCAGATGTGCAAACTTTTATCACCTGTACAGGTATAGAGGATATAAGGTCATATATAGATGGAAAGGCAAGCATATTTTATGTTAAGGATGGAAATGTGGAAGTTGAAAGGGAGGAATAGAGATGTTTTTACACTTGGGTGAAAATGTTGTTGTACCCATTAAAGATGTCATAGGTATTTTTGATATGGAAACATCAATTTATGGATCTGATACAGCTCAATTTTTAAGATTAGCTGAGGAAGATGGTTTTGTAGAAAGAATTACAAAGGAAAAGCCTAAATCATTTGTAATAGCAGAGGTAAATAAAAAAAGTAAGATATATTTATCTCCCATATCATCAGTGACATTAAGTAAGAGAACGATTGTTAACTTTGATGAATAAATAAGAGGAGGATATCCATGTTTGAACAGGAGAAACAAGCATATGATGAGAGTCAGATACAAGTTTTAGAAGGTTTGGAAGCAGTAAGAAAAAGACCTGGAATGTATATTGGAAGTACGGGACCAAGAGGCCTTCACCACTTGGTTTATGAAATTGTTGATAATAGTATAGATGAGGCACTTCAAGGTGTTTGTAAAAATATAGATGTAAAGATTCATTTAGACAATTCTATAACCGTAGTAGACGATGGTAGGGGGATGCCGGTAGGTATACACCCTAAAATGGGAAAACCCACGGTAGAAGTAATAATGACTGTACTTCATGCAGGAGGCAAATTCGGCGGCGGAGGATACAAAGTATCCGGAGGACTTCATGGTGTTGGTGCTTCAGTAGTTAATGCGCTCTCAGAAATTTGTGAGGTCACAGTTACAAGGGATGGAAGTGTGTGGAAACAAACCTACAGCAGAGGTCATGTTACAAGCGGCCTTGAGAAAATAGGAGAGGCAGAAGGCCACGGAACTACAACACACTTTAAGCCCGATGCTGAAATTTTTGAAGAAGTTGATTATGATTACGATACTTTAGCTCAAAGACTTAGAGAACTTGCATTCTTAAATAAAGGGCTAAGGATTGCTTTATATGATGAGAGAAATGATAAAAAAGATGATTTTTGTTACGAGGGTGGAATTAAGTCTTTTGTTGCTTATCTCAACAGAAATAAGGAGAAGCTTCATGAAGAACCTATATATGTTGAGGGACAGAAAGATGATTACATAGTCGAAGTAGCACTTCAGTATAATGACGGTTATGTGGAAAATCTTTTCTCTTTCGCCAATAATATCGATACGGTTGAAGGAGGAACACATCTTGTAGGATTTAAGTCTGCACTTACAAGAGTGTTTAATGATTATGCCAAAAAGTTCGGTCACTTAAAAGATAGCGATAAAAATCTTTCAGGTGAAGATATACGAGAAGGGTTGACAGCAGTTGTTTCTGTTAAGCTTACAGATCCCCAATTTGAAGGTCAGACAAAGACAAAACTTGGTAACACAGAAGTTAGAGGTATAGTTGACACTATAATGGGAGATACGGTTTCTGTTTATCTTGAAGAGAATCCGGCTGTAGGAAAAATTATCATAGATAAAGCTTTACTCGCAGCAAGAGCAAGAGAGGCTGCAAGAAAGGCAAGAGAACTTACAAGAAAGTCCGTGCTGGAAAGAACAAGTTTACCCGGTAAATTGGCAGATTGTTCTTCTAAGGATCCGGATGAATGTGAAATTTATCTTGTTGAGGGTGATTCTGCAGGAGGTTCGGCAAAGCAAGGGAGAAACAGAAGATTCCAAGCAATACTTCCACTTAGAGGAAAGATTATGAATGTTGAAAAACAAAGGCTGGATAAGATTCTTGGATATCAGGAAATAAGATCTATGATAACAGCTTTTGGAGCAGGTATAGGCAAGGATTTTGACGTTGAGAAGATTCGATATAACAGGATAATAATAATGACTGATGCCGATGTAGATGGTGCGCATATTAGAACCCTTCTTTTGACTTTCTTCTACAGGTACATGAAGGAATTAGTAGAGAAAGGGCATGTATACATCGCTCAGCCTCCGCTATATAAAATAAGCAAGAATAAGAAGGATTACTATGCTTATAACGATAAAGAAAAGGATAAAATCGTTATTGATATAGGCGGTCAGGATAATAATACTAATATCCAAAGATATAAGGGCTTAGGTGAAATGGATGCTGAGCAATTATGGGAAACAACAATGGATCCTGAAAGAAGAACCTTATTGCAAGTAACTGTAGACGATGCAATGGCTGCTGATGAGATATTCACTATTCTCATGGGAGATAAGGTAGAACCGAGAAGAGAGTTTATCACAGAAAATGCCAAAAAAGTTGTAAACCTTGATATATAGGGAATAAAGAGGAGTGTATTCGATGAACAATGAAGGTAAAGTTTTACCTGTTGATATAAGGCATGAAATGAAGAAATGCTATATAGACTATGCTATGAGTGTTATAGTAGGCCGCGCTCTTCCGGACGTTAGAGATGGATTAAAGCCTGTACATAGAAGAATTTTATACTCAATGTATGAACTTGGACTTACTCCGGATAAAAGTTATAGAAAGTGTGCCAGAATAGTAGGAGATGTTTTAGGTAAGTATCATCCACACGGAGATACTGCAGTATACGATGCACTAGTTAGATTAGCTCAAGATTTTTCTATAAGAAATACTTTAGTTGACGGCCATGGAAATTTTGGTTCTGTAGATGGCGATTCAGCAGCTGCCATGAGATATACAGAAGCAAAATTAAGTAAAATTGCAATTGAAATGTTGAGAGATATTAATAAAAATACTGTTGATTTCGTACCAAACTTTGATGGTGAAGAAAAAGAGCCATCGGTTGTACCTTCAAGATTCCCGAATTTACTAGTTAATGGGTCATCAGGAATAGCAGTAGGTATGGCTACAAACATACCCCCACACAATCTTGGTGAAGTTATAGATGGCGTATCAATGATTATTGATAACCCTGAAATAACGATAAAGGAATTGATGACAGTTATTAAGGGTCCGGACTTTCCTACTGCCGGCATAATAAAGGGAACTGCAGGGATAAGAGAGGCATATGAAACCGGAAGAGGAAGAGTAATTGTCAGAGCAAAGGCTGAATTTGAAGAAGAGGGCGGAAGGCAGAAAATAATAGTTACCGAGATACCTTATCAAGTAAATAAAGCTAAGCTAGTTGAAGCTATTGCCGATTTGGTTAAAGATAAAAAAATTGTTGGCATATCTGACTTGAGAGATGAATCGGACCGTGATGGTATGAGAATTGTTATAGAAATAAAGAGAGATGCCAATGCAAATGTTGTTCTAAATCAGCTTTATAAACATACAAAAATGCAAGACACTTTCGGCATAATAATGATTGCATTAGTTGGTACTGAGCCGCTTACTTTAAATTTAAAACAAATACTGGTACATTATCTAGACTTCCAAAAGGATGTTATAAGAAGAAGAACTCAATTCGAACTTGATAAGGCTATGGCAAGAGCTCATATACTTGAAGGACTGAAAATAGCACTGGATCATATTGATCAGGTAATAGCTTTGATAAGAGCATCAAAAACTACAGATGAAGCAAGAAGAGGACTTATGGAGACTTTTGCATTGTCTGAAAAGCAGGCTCAAGCTATTTTGGATATGAGACTGCAGAGATTGACAGGTTTAGAAAGAGAAAAAATAGAAGAAGAACTTAATGAACTGAATAAGCTTATTGCGCATCTTAAAGATGTACTTGCAAATGAAGAGCTTGTGTTAAAAATTATTAAAGATGAACTTTTAGAAATTAAAGCAAAGTATGCAGATGAAAGAAAGACAATGATTGAAAAGAATGCTCTGGAGATTGATATAGAAGATCTCATTGAAGAGAAGGAAGTTGTTATTACATTAACGCATACCGGTTATATAAAAAGAATTGCTGCAGATACTTATAGTGCGCAAAGAAGAGGTTGAAAAGGAATACAGGCAATGGCTACAAAGGAGGATGACTTTGTAGAGCATATTTTTGTAGCATCCACACATAGTGATCTTCTTTTCTTTACGAATAGGGGA
>JAEZDX010000663.1 GCA_023417975.1 Bacillota bacterium | reverse complement strand
TGAATTCATAAGATTCATAGTTCCGATAACATTTGTATTAACTGTTTGCTTCCAATTATCTTGATAATGATAAGCTCCATATGTTGCGAGATGAAAAATATTCTCCGGCTTAATTTCTGTAAGAAGTGAATCAACCTGTTCACAATCACAGAGATCAACTTCATGAATTCCAATATGTTTTTTTATTTTTTCCAGACGCCATGAATTAGAAGTTTTTCTGGCAATAACGTGAACTTCCATACCGTCTCTTACAAGATCCTCTGCAAGGCATGCACCAACAAATCCAGTTGCACCGGTAATCAATACTTTTTTGCTCATCAGATCACTCCCAATTTTCAATAATCATTTTTGAATATTGACTTATCTGTTTCTTGCATACATCATACATCTCATTTTTATTATCGGCACACTTATACCAGTCAACAGTTAATTTCAGGCATTCTCTGATGTCCAGCAAAGGTTCCCAACCCAAATATACTTTTGCCTTTGTACAATCTAGTGCAAGAAGGTTTGCCTCATGTTTAGAATTATTTATCTTGTCTGTATGGTCTATATAACTCCCGTCGCCCCAAAACTCTATAATAGTATCAACAATTTCGCCTACAGTTATAACCGAATTGGCATCGGGTCCAATATTCCATCCACTGCAGTAGTCTGTTCCATTATTATACATTTTGTATGCCAGCATTAAATATGCTCCCAAAGGCTCTAAAACATGCTGCCATGGTCGAACCGCATTAATATTTCTTATCTCTATAGCTTTTTTGTTCGTAAGCGCTCTAATACAGTCCGGAACAATTCTGTCTTTAGCCCAATCCCCTCCACCTATAACATTTCCAGCTCGAACCGAAGCTATGGCTTTGCCATGTTTCTGAAAATTCTCAGGATTCAAGAATGAATTTCTATAAGATGCTATCAAAAGTTCACAACAGCCTTTACTGGAACTATACGGATCATATCCTCCCATAGGATCATTTTCTCTATATGACCATATTTGCTCCTTATTGTCGTAGCATTTATCAGTTGTTATCATAATGCCGACTTTTACGGAATCGGTATGTCTAATACATTCCAATACGTTCATTGTTCCCATTACATTTGTTTCATAAGTTTCTACAGGTTTTTCATAAGACAATCTCACAAGGGGCTGAGCAGCCAAATGAAATACTATTTCCGGCTTATATTTGTTAAAGACTTCAGAAAGCTTTTCGATATTTCTTATATCCCCTCTAATATCCGTAATTTTGTCTTCTAAACCGGATACTATGAAATTATCGTTCATAGTATATGGATCTAATCCATAGCCAATTACATTGGCTCCAAGTTCTTTTAACCATATAGAAAGCCAAGAACCTTTAAAACCTGTATGTCCGGTTACCAAAACTGTCTTTCCGCTGTAGAAATTATCAAAAGCTCCTATTTCCATATTTTCCATGGTGTATCTCCCTTGTCATACATTTTGTTCACAGTTTCAACATCTTTAAAAGTATCTATTGCCTTCCAAAATCCATTATGCTCATATACTGCCAACTGCTCATCAGCTGCCAAGCTATATAGTGGCTGCTGTTCAAACATACAATCTTCTTCGGGTATATAATTGAATACTCTTTTATTTAACACCATGTAACCGCCATTCACCATATCCTTTAAAACAGGTTTTTCTTTAAAGGACTTTACTACTCCATTTTCAGTTTCCATCAGTCCAAATGTGGAAGTAGGGTGAACACCTGTTAATGTAGCGATTCTTCCCATATTTTCATGCTGCGACATCAATTCTATTAAATTCACGTCACTCAATCCATCACCGTATGTAAACATAAATGTATCTTCATCAATATATTTCTCTACCTGTTTCAATCTCCCACCGGTTCCTGTTTCAATGCCGGTATTTACTATGGTAATATTCCATTTTTCATTCTCACTTGTAAGATATTCTACTTCTCTTTCTCCATTCAGGTGAAGAGTAAAATCATTATTTCTCCAATACATTTCCATAAAGTATTGCTTTATCATATCTCCTTTATAACCGACACAAAGTATAAAATCATTTATTCCATAGTGAGAGTAAGTTTTCATAATATGCCACAGAATCGGTTTACCTCCAACCTCCACTAAAGGCTTAGGTCTATATTCTGTCTCTTCCCTCATTCTAGTACCTTTCCCACCACATAAAATAACTGCTTTCATATTTCACTTCCTCCTAGATTACAAATTTTTATTCTTTATTTTCTAAAGCTGGATTTTAAGCTTGATATCAACTCTATATCTGCTTTTTTGAGAACTTTAAAAAACTTTAATATAAAATAGTAAAGTATAAATAATACTACTCCCAAAATTATTCTGATAACAATATTGCTTATGCTGATCAATAATAGATACGCTAATGCACATATAACAATAACCTTAATAAAATCCAATATCGGAAACTTAAACTTCATAATTTTCACATTATATATATATCCTATTAAGGAACTTATTACCTGAGCGAAAAAATTTGCTACTGCAGCACCGTATATTCCATACCTAGGTATAAGTATAATATCCAAAACTATATTAAATACTCCCGAAGCAATGCTTATTATAGTAGGAACTATCTGTTTCTCTAAATAGTAAGGCACGCTTCCGGCAACATTTAGCAGCTGAGAAATAGCAAAACCTAGAAACAATATTGGAAATATGGCCGCCATTTCTACAAACTCATTTGAATACATTAAAACGACTAACGGTTTTATGAAAATTAAAGCAAATGTAAACATAGGGATTAAAACTAGTCCAAAATACTTAGTAATATAAAAGACTATTTTTCTCAACAAATCATATTCCTTTTTAGCAACCAACTCTGAAAAATAGTTATTCATTACCGTCATTATTGTATTAACTCCGGTAGAAATCATATTTATCAGACTGTATGCCAATCCATAAATACCTATTTCTGCAGCAGATGAATATATTCCTAAAAAGAAAAACTCTGACTTAGTCCAGACAATTTGATGAGCTAATATATTTATATAAATTATCCGGGCATAATGTCTTATCCTTCCTCTTTCGTTAATTCTTCCTTTTTGCGAAAATATACTTGATATGGTTATCGAATAGTTTTTTCTAAGAAAGAGGTAATAGCCAATTACTTGATAAAGCAAGGTACCTACAAAGACAATAATCATTATTTCCACTCTTGGAGAGATAAGAATAACTATTGTAGTTATTATAACTAATGAAAACTGTGAAATAACATTAATTTTTGCATATACATCAAATCTTTGCAGTGCTTGTGTCATACTTGTTAGTAACGCCATTAGCACGGTGGGTAATATGCCCGCAGTAGCCAATATAAGAAAAAGCCGTATATTACCCTGCTGAGATTTAATTTCCAACATATTTTCCCATAACGGCATTGAAACAATCAATAATACAGAGATTAATGCTACATTTATAATTTGTTTTCTTAAAATATACCTTATAAAATTCTTACCATCTTCTTCTCTTTCATTCGAAAAGTACTCCGGAAGAAATTTTGTTACTGTTGCTTCATAGCCAAAACTCATTAGTGTACCTGCTGTACTTATGAACCACATCATATAAGTGTATACACCGTATAGATCACGTAAAAGCACCCTGGTGTATATTATAGATGAACCGAATGATATAATATATATCAAAATGGTTCTTATAAGATTACTACTAATATTTTTAGACATATTTTTCAAGTATGCGGAATCTTCCTTCATATCTTAAGCATTCTCCATTTCAAAACATATTTAGTGCACATTATCTATAAACCATTTATAAGCCATTTCTACACCCTCATGTAAATCTACCTTGTGTTTCCAACCAAGCTGATGCAGCTTTGTTACATCTGTAAGTTTTCGAGGGGTCCCATCAGGTTTACTGCTATCAAATACAATTTCACCTTTAAAATCAACTGCATTTTTTATTAAATATGCCAATTCCTCTATAGTGACTTCTTCCCCAGTACCAATATTAACATGCTGTTCCCCATCATAATTTTCCATTAAATATACGCATGCATCTGCCATATCATCGACATATAGAAACTCTCTCAATGGTTTACCTGTTCCCCATACAACGACTTGTGAGGAATTACTAGTTTTAGCCTCATGAAACTTTCGAATCAGTGCAGGCATAACATGAGAATTGTTTAAATCAAAATTATCATTTGGTCCATATAGATTTGTGGGCATACAGCTAATAAAATTATCTCCATATTGTCTCTTGAAAAATTTACACATTTCAAGTCCTGCAATCTTTGCAACAGCATAAGCCTCATTAGTTGGCTCCAAATAGCCTGAAAGCAAATATTCTTCCTTTATGGGCTGAGGTGCAAGCTTTGGATATATACAAGTACTACCCAAAAACAGAAGTTTAGTCACAGCATGATCATGTGCTGCTTTTATAATATTATTTTGTATCATCAGATTTTCGTATATAAATTGAGCAGGATAATTATTATTTGCATTTATCCCCCCAACCTTAGCAGCAGCCAAGAATACATATTCTGGTCTTTCTTTCTGAAAGAAATTATTTACTTCTGTTTGATTTGTTAAATCTAACTCCTTATGGGTTCTATAGACTATATTATTATAACCTTTTTCTGATAAATTTCTAACTATAGCTGAACCTACCAAGCCTCTGTGTCCGGCAACATATATTTTACTATTTTTATTCACATTTCCACTCCCATTTTAAATATATATTTTATAGTTCTCTACTAAATATAACTCCTAATTAGGATAATTATTATTGTAAAAGTTACTATTTTTCAATAGCACTTTCCTTTTTAGCTAAGAATTCCTGCACCCCAATTCCAGCAATCTCTCTCATATCGGAATCCACCATCATCTTTACAAGATGCATAAAATTCACCTTTCGTCTCCAGCCTAATTCCTTTTCAGCATTACTTGAATCTCCCCATAGCAATTCAACTTCTGCAGGCCTGAAATATCTTGGATTTACATCAACAAGCAGTTTACCGTTGGACTTATCATATCCCTTTTCTTCTGCCCCTTGTCC
>JAEZDX010000642.1 GCA_023417975.1 Bacillota bacterium | reverse complement strand
CTTTAGTGCGGCTTTAATCAGCTTTGGATTCTCACCCTGCACAGCTATGTTGTCCAGCTTTACTGCCGCAAGGTTATTAAAAGCACTGTTTGCGAACTCTATGTTGCGCTCAAGTGCCAGCTTTTTAAGATTTCTAAAAAAAACCACAGCCTTTTCAAAATAAATAATAGCCTTTTCCCTATCCTTTATATAAGTGTAGAAAATACCGAGCCAATTATAGGCTTTATATATAATGTTCCTTAGTTCATCCTCACTGCCTCTTATAAGCTGACCTTGCAGTGCTTCTTGTTCATAGCCCTGTATCACGTTCATGTACGCCTTTATAAGGCTTTTCACATACAATTCTTCATAGCTGTCTTTTTCTATAACGCTCTCAAGTATGTCCAATTCATTTAAAAACCCACGCATGCTTTCGGCCTTTATAAAGCTCTCTTTAATATTGTTTACCTTGCTACAATAAAAATCACCCATTTTTACTCCTCCAAAGCAACTTTTTCTTACTTTTTATATACATTTTACCATATACTAATACACACTGGGTGACTTTATGTATTATTTATTATTCAACATAAAAAACCTCCGGTGCTGCGCCCCGGAGGTTTTCATTATCACTATACTTATTTATTGTTCAAATATGAATTGATGAAGCTTTTGAACAGTGGCATCTGTGTCAAACGTCAAATAATAAAGCTTGTCTACAGTTGTTTCCTTAACCATCCCATCAAAAGGAATCCTGGCCTGCTCGAATTTTCTTATTCCTGAGGTCAATACGTCCAAGCCCATATTTAATACAGCTGAGCTGGAAAGACTTGTTTCAACGTAAGGAAAAAGCTTCTGAGCTGTGGATGCAAAAGACGTAGGGCTTAGTGATGTTATTTTATTAAACATAACCTGTAGTACTTCTCTTTGTCTCTCAGTTCTTTCATAATCCTTATTTCCTGAATGCCTTATCCTTGAATAAGCCAATGCCTGTTTGCCGCTTAGATTATATACACCTGGCTTAGTTATGCCAACACCCTTCATTTCGGGAACTTCATAGTCTTTTATTGTTATCTTAACTCCGCCTATTGCATCAACTATATCCATAAGGCCGTCAAAATCCACCTTGATATAGTCCGTTATATCCATTTTAAAATTAGTATTTATTGTTCTAATTGTCATAGCCGGGCCGCCGTCTTGATAGGTATGTCCCATTCTTGTATGTCCGTTTACTGCGTTATCGTCATCGTCCACAGCCACATATGTGTCTCTCATAATGGAAGTAAGCTTTATCTTTTTGTGCTCCTTGTCAATAGATGCTATCATAACAGTATCGGATCGCTGTGAGCCGTCAGGGTTCTTCTTATCTACTCCAATAAGTGCGATATTCTTAATATCCGGAGGAGTAGTTTTCTGTGGCTCTCCTGTACTGGCACTATCGCTAGGCTTTACATATGGTACTACCCCTAATTTCTCCGGGTCCTTATCCATACTCACAGTCTTAATCTTGCTAAGAGTATACCTCATATAACCGTAAGAACCGCCTACTATTAAAAGTATAATACATAAAATTATACAAACTACCTTTGTCCATCTTTTTTTAAATATTTTCAAAACTAACACCCTTTCACTTTGAGACTAATAACTTCAAATTTTATTTTACTACCGGCATCCGACTTCACCTATAAGTTTATATACGAATAAAAGTTACTCAAAATTCAATATTTTACTTTATTGTTTACCTATATAATAATAATACAAACTTATTTTTTCGTCAAAGCACTTTTAATCAAACTGGAATTAA
Organism: Bacillota bacterium; assembly: GCA_023417975.1. Classification (GTDB taxonomy): domain Bacteria; phylum Bacillota; class Clostridia; order Clostridiales; family Clostridiaceae; genus JAEZDX01. The sequence goes on along the minus strand of JAEZDX010000642.1, from coordinate 9,712 downwards.
TTCATTAAATTCGATAATACAGGCGAATTATAGAATAAATTCTTCTAGCTTGTATTCATTTAACTAATGACATACAGTATAATAATTTAAGAAAATTCTTTGTAACCGAATTGTAATTTATGATAACAGTATATTTAATATAATATTTATAGTTGGACTAATGAATACTATGGATTGATGGAATAATTTCAAGAGGTGTATTATGCAAAAAAAGATTATGATTGTAGAAGATGAGGATAGTATCCGCGGATTTCTAAAAATAAATTTTCACCGAGAAAAATTTATCGTTATTGAAGCTGCATCCGGAGAAGAAGGCTTAAGCAAAATAAGATTGGAGAAGCCTGATATTGTACTTTTAGATGTTATGCTGCCAGGGATAGACGGGTTTCAGGTATGTGAAGCCGTAAGAAAGGAATTCCCTCACATGGGTATCATTATGCTTACAGCAAGAACTCAAGATATGGACAAGATATCCGGGTTGGAATTCGGAGCAGATGATTATGTAGTAAAGCCTTTTAATCCTATTGAGCTCATACTCCGGGTAAAAGCACTTCTGCGCAGAGCCGGTGATAATGAGAAAGACGACAGCAGGAATGTGTTATCAAGCGGAGCACTTAAGCTAGATATATATGCAAAAACTGCTTATAAAAACAGTATTGAAGTGTCACTTACACCAAAAGAGTATTTACTTATGAAATTATTCATGGAGAATTGCGGAAAGGCCTTCACCCGTGATGAGCTCTTAAACATAGTATGGGGTTTTGATTTTGTCGGTGATGCTAAAATAGTTGATGTAAATATAAGAAGGTTAAGAGCAAAGATTGAAGAGGATCCTTCAGCTCCTGCATATCTTGAGACAGTATGGGGTACAGGATATAGATGGAGGAAGGAATAAAAAATGTATAAGCATAAATACAATAAATCCCCTGCAAAAAGCATAAGGGCCAGACTTGTTAAAAATTTTATGATTGTTATCTTGATAAGTGTCACTGCTTTTGAAGCGCTGCTTATTTATTTTACGAGATACTACTTTTACCATAATGTTGAAAGTATCCTTACAAATCAAATTAAGATTTCAACGGATTTTTATTCCAGATATTTCTCAAATGTATCTTTACAAGACAATATACTTGATAACGTAGATGTGTTCTGGAGTCAAACTTCTGCTGAGGTACAAATTATAGATTCAAACGGTAAAGTACTTATGGATTCAATAGGTTATATGTCCGAAAAAAATCTGGAGACAACTGATGTTAAAAAAGCTTTAGGCGGTGAAAAGGGAGTATGGACCGGCAGATCCACCTATAACGATAAAGTCATGTCAGTAGCTTACCCTTTAAAATCAGGTGATAAAATTGTAGGCGCACTTAGATTTATAACTTCTCTAAACGAGTTTGACAGTACTATTAACAAAATATATATGATTTTCATTAGTATCGGTGTCACTGCTGTTTTAATGTCAGGGCTCGTGAGTATAGTTCTTGCCAGAGGAATTATTCTGCCTCTGAAAGAGGTTACAAGTGCTGCTGAAAAAATGGCGGAAGGTGATTTGAAAACACGAATAAATCAAAAGCAGAATGATGAGATTGGAATACTTGCAGACACCTTAAATTATATGGCTGAAGAAATTCTAAAGAAGGAACAGATAAAAAATGAATTTATTTCTTCAATTTCTCATGAGCTAAGAACCCCTCTTACTTCCATAAAAGGTTGGGCAATCACTCTTAATACAGATGAACTGCAGGATAGAACTATACTGCGAGACGGCTTGAAAATAATTGAAAATGAAAGTGAAAGACTAACCTCAATGGTAGAAGAACTGCTTGATTTCTCAAGATTGCTTTCCGGAAAGGTTAAATTAAAAACAGATATTGAAGACGTCGGAAATATTGTCAGATATATAGAAAAATACATGGCCCCCCGTGCAGAAAGAGAAGCTATAAACTTTACGGTTGAATGTACTCAAAATCCCTTACCGGCAATGTTGGATAAGGATAGAATAAAGCAGGTATTAATCAATCTATTAGACAATGCTTTTAAGTTCACTCCTGAAGGCGGCTCTGTCATTCTGCATGTCCAGGAAGTAGACAGCTGGATTAACCTATGTGTAGCAGATAACGGAAGTGGAATTGATGAAGAAGATTTGCCAAGAGTAAAGGAAAAATTCTATAAAGGCAAAAATACTAAAGCCCATACCGGAATAGGCCTTTCCATTTGTGATGAAATAATTAGGCTTCACGGGGGGGAGCTTACTTTAGAAAGTAAACTGCATGAAGGAACGTGGGTATTTATTAAGCTACCTTCTCAAAAAGTGCATGAAGGAGAGTTGTAAAATGAAATGTCATAGATGGCATATAATCATAGTGTTAATTACAATGTTTTTTTTGCAGGGCTGCAAACAGGTGGACATAAATGTTGAAGGTAAAATAGCTGCACCAAAGCTAAGCGAATCACCTTTACAGGGAACTTGGAAGGTTGACAAATATGTTAGCTTGGATAATTCGATATCCACTAAGGATAATAAAAAGTACCTAGGTATGACTGCAGCTTTTGACAAGTCAATTGCAGTTCTCGGAACGGAAGTATGTAATTCTCCGGCATACAAAATAAAAAATATATCTTCAGAGCAATATTTCCTATATAAATATAAAGCAAATGCCCTTCAATTGGGAATAAAAGAAGAAAATATAAATGTTATTACGATAAGTTCAAATCAGCAACTTTTTCGTGATTTTATAAGAGTTAACGATAATTCATTGTTAGTGTATGAAAATCAAGGCTTTCTATACTTGAGCAAAGTTTCAAACGAAGTAGACGACAGTTTTTCACATTTTAATTCCACTGATGACTCAAATGAAAATGAAAACTCTGTAGTAAAGCCCGGTTCAGCGCTTAAGTCAGGGGTTTTTATCGGCTTACGCACTCCCGGAGCCACTAATAACGCCGGTAGCAGCTATAGAACCTTATGGATTGCTTCAAGCGATAGGGAAATAAAACCTATCTATGAGATGAAGCAGCTTTTCGTACCAAGAAAAACCGGTTTCTGGGAAATAGATTACTGGTCCCAAAAGATGTCTGATATTTCAAAAGGAACTCTTTACGCTCATTCTGTAGTTGCTGATAATTTAAATTATGATAAAGGTAATAATAACTTACTTGAAGAAACCGGTAAAAGAGACATCCTTTTTGTAAGCAATGATTATATAGCTACAGAATACAGGTATACAGATCCGTCAACTTCAAAGGAAAAAGCAAAATACCAGGTTCTGCCTATGGATAACATACGAACCAGTACGGGCATAAATATTTCCGATATTGCAGGCCAAGATGGATTGAATGCTCTGATACAATCAAGCCAGACATATACTATGTCACTGGATAAAAGCAGTGCCGATGCTCTGCAAAAGGACCCCACAGGAGATAATTTCACGCTGTCAAGACGTAACGGTCAATGGATTGTTAAAGGAAGACTAAATTACCTTTCACCTGCAGCTACCAAGCCCTCTGAAGATTTTGATGTCTATCTTCTTCCTCCGCAAAAGCTTATTAGCTATGATGTATTAAAGCTTCCTTGGAACTATATAAAAGAAAAAGTTCCGGAAGCTCTGGATGCCTATACCTCACCAAATAAAGACTTAGCCCTCATAATAACAAAGAACTCAATTGATATTTATACTATAGACAAAGAGAAGCTGTCGGAGAAACCTGTTCAAAGCATAGAACTTCATAAAGGTGAAGCTGTTGTAATGGCTGAGTGGGCTATTGGAAATTACGTTGAAAAATGGGATGATGTAATAAAGCCTCGAGCATCTGAGCTTATAAATAATAATAAAAGATAGAAATCAAAGAGTTTGCTTCATAAAAAGGTAAGTTTAATTTTATGCAGCAAACTTTTTTTACATTAAATGTACGAGTTATATTGAAAGTATATATCGCTTTATGGATTTACAGTTGAATTTGTTTTACTTTATATTTATATTAATGTTTACACTCATAAATTTTTTATATGTAACTATGTGCCTGCACGATGGAACTATTGCTCTGTAACAAAATAGTAGTTGCTGGTTATTGCTGGACAAACCTTACTATTATGAACATGTTATGGTCAAGCATTCTCCGGTATGGATGTCACAAACTTCAAATCGCAAACCCTAAGGTTAACTTTGCTAAGGACTACCTTCACAAACATATCCATGACTTTAAAGCCTGAATTTATAACCGATTCTAGATACCACCACTTTAGCCAAGCTATATAGTTATTAAGATACTTTGTGGCAACCCCATTAAATTTAGCTAGAAAACCCTTAAGTTGCCTTCCGAAGCTTTGGCTTTTTGATTATCATATTTTTCTTCGATCACTTGGTTTGGAGAAATATTAGGTCTTCGTCATAAAATGATACAAAACGGCATAAAAACAGAGCTGCCATAATTGCGATTTTTTAACCGCTATTGTGACAACTCTTTCATATCAGCATTATTATTGAAGCAAGCTGTAATTATATACCTCGTACATCTCTCTTGCAGTTTTCAACGCCTTATACACCCTACGTTTTGCTCTACTCTCAGTCAAATCCATTATCATACCTATTTCTTTAAACTTTAATCCTTGAAAGAATCTCATTGCCAGTATTTCTTTCATATCGACCGGCAAATTTTCAGTAACGTTTTTAAATTCATCTCTGATGAATATTTCATCGTACCCTCTTTCATAAACCGCTTCGCCGGCTATTTCATCCTTCAGCTCCACATTGTTTTTCTTCCTATAAAAATCAATTACGGTATTGCTTGCTATTTTAAATATCCAGCTACCGCTTTTAGATGCATCTTTAATTTCCTCTCTATGCTTGTAAACCTTCATAAATACCTCGGAAAGCAAATCCTCAGCTAACCATGGGTCTTGTACCTTTGAAAGTATAAATCTGTATGACATAGTATAATATCTGCTATAAAGCTGCTCAAATAAATCTGTTTTAACATCATCCATTGTAAAATCTCCCCCATAAATAATAGAAAAATAATTGCGTTATATGAACTATAAATCAATTATAAATGGCTGTGAATTGCAAGTGCTTACAGTATAGTTACATAGAAGTTACAAATTAATGACATAATTTTTTGTATTAGTGATGAGATATAACTAGAAATATTTTTCGCATTTTTTTGGCTTTTTATTGAATTATTTGTCACAATTTGCTAATATAATATATGTTCTAATTTAATTTAATTTTAAACGCAATCAAACTTTTTATTAAATACACACTTCTTATAGCAATATTTTTACGGAGGGGATTAATTGGTTGATTTTAACTTGGATATAACTGCTGCAACACCTATTAATATAAAAGAAATGGAGCTTAATCAATACAGCATAAGTCCACATATAAGAAGATCTATTATTTTATATAACAAAGCTGTTTCAGAGATAAGGACAAAGGAATATGCTTTGGCTATAACTGATTTAAATAGGTCTTTATCCTATAACGGCAGTCTCTCTGAAGCAATGAAATTATTAGGCTTATGCTATGCCAATATGAAAAAATACAGAAAGGCAAAAAAAGTTTTTAAAAAGTTGGCTGAATATGACATATATAAGGATTTGGCTGAACAATACATAGAGAGTATAAAGATTGAAAAAGCTGTTGATAAAACTATGAAGGTTATGGGAAAAGCTAATATTAAAGGTAATGCCAAGAGCAAACAAGGGGCTTCTCCAAAATTCACCTTTAAAAAATTTATTATTGGGTTTTCAATTATACTTATTGCCTCGGCAGGTATTGCTGCTGCCCATTATGCACCGGCATTGTTTTTCCAAAAGCACACTGAAGACAGTGAAGTTGCCTTAAATACAACAATGGACAAGGAAAATATAGAAACAAATTATGAGCAAAATACTGCTGCGACTGCAGGAAATAATACTTCCGCTGAAAATTATGAAAGCTCAGGAAAAGAACCGGATAAAATAAAGGTTGAAACAAAAACCGATAATGATAGACAGGATTTAACGGCAAGGCTTAACGATGCCGAAAAGGCTTTAAACAGCAGTCATTTTGAAGAAGCCGCTTCAACCCTGCTTAGTATGAAAGACATGAGCCTTGATAATGATAGTAAAGCAAAATTCGATGCACTTATACAAAAGTTAAAGCAAACAGGCTTATGGACAATTTACAACCAGGGAAATAACTTGTACAAACAAGGAAAGTATGCAGAAGCTCTTCCTAAAATAAAGCTGACATCAGAACTAGACCCCACATTGGACATTATGCCTTGGATTACATATCAAATAGCAATGTGCTATAAAGAGATCGGAAATAAGACAGAGGCTCTTGTGATTTTTCAAAAACTAAAGGAAACCTATCCAAAGTCAATATATGCTTCCTACAGTGACAGCAAGATAAAACAAATGAATAATTAGATACTATAATATTTTATTTATTACCGGCTCCATAGGTCTATTTATCTGATAAGTATTGTGCAAACGCATCGGCAAAGCCTTTTCCTTTATACTTATAATTGTACTTTTCGTAGTATTGTGTAACTTTTACAAACTAAATAACTTTATTTTTCCTGTCATAAATATAAGGATGTTTCCGGGAATTTTTGATGTTATAAGCTATGATAAGGTATATGCATGTCATAATATTCTATGGACTATAATAAGTTTTATTCTGCTGCTTATTACCTACATAAACCTGGATTGGAGATGCCGGAATATTAAGCTTGTAACCTCCCAAACAGCTTTTATTGCAATATCCGTCATTGTTTCCCTTTTCTTAATCCTTGAAATAACAGTAAACCAACCTTTTACGATATGGGCAAGAGGTCAAAAGGCTGATCCCATACATTCAGGTTGAAAAAAGCAAATAAAAAACACCTATACGAGAAAACCCTCGAAAGGTGTCAAATGAAAAATGGCCGCAATAATTCCCTTGTTTTGTTAGATTATTTTTCAAATTGCAAAGGGCTTGAACGTCAGCTACGCCAAGCCATCACAACACAGTGACAGCCCTTTCCTTAACTGACAAAAACCATATCTACGCATAAATGTCCCTCCAAACACATGAGCTTGGAAGGACATTTTGTACTTAAGCATGAGGAAGTTCCCGCTAAACTCACTTTTTTTTATTTGGCGGGTTAAAACCTCAAGAATTATTTTGAAAGATGCTATTCACTTTAGGAATATCTGGATTTACACCATTTTCATAATTACAAGGTCACTGTTTATCCAATCCCCGTAAAAGTAACACTGATAAACCGCCGCAGGCCAAGAAATGAATAGATTTCAGCAAATATTAAAGCAAGCCAATAGCCCTTTTTTAACCTATACACAATCGCTACGATAAGTGATACAGCAAGGAAAAGGCTAACACCCTCTAAGAGATATAGTTTTGCAAAGTGGATTGCCATTCCAACGTCAAGCAGTGAGCCATGAAGAAATGCTTCTACACTAAATGTAACCACAAATAGGGTTCCTAGTAATTGCGTTGCCGTCATATACCATGTTACTTCATCCACATACCGTTTCCCATAGTATTGGAATTGGCCCTGCATAAACACAATAAAGGTTACCATGATTGCTGAAAATACAGCAATCCATACTATTTTTGAGCGTTTTAGTTTTACTCTTTCTGCCCATAGCCGATACATAAAACCGCTTTTCCTATACGGACAGGTTCATTCAGGGATAGCGTTTCCTGTTTGCATTTCGGGCAGAACAGCGGAAAGTTTTTTAGTTCTGTGTCTACCCGAATTTTTGTCCGCGTTTTATTTTTGCAGTTAGGATATAACAACCATTTTGTACCTCTGGACACTCACTTGATTTCTTTTTCTTCCTTTTTTAACCGATACAAGTTCAATCCAGACAACAAAACGCAATAGACCAATATCGCAACAAGCACAATGATGGAAACGTCCCTTTGTGTAGAAAAAGATTTTATTGCAATGCCTTTTGTGCATATGTGTGCTACAACATATGAAACAGGCAAAAGGAAAATGCGCTCAAACCACACTTTTGTTTTTTCATTTTTACGGTTGATGAATAGGAAAACGCCTAACACAATCGCTATGATAAAAGCCAATGTAAAATATTGTCCTAATATTAATCGAGGCAAAGTCATTGTGTCGCCATTGGGATTGAGGTCAGTTCCATAGATAAAAACATCTTCCGCGCTGCTATTTTGTGAATAGTAAACGGCTATGGATTTATCCAAAGAAATCACCATGTTCTGTGTTTCTCGTTTTGTAAAATGTAAGTCCCAAGTCGTATTCCATGCGTTAATTCGATAGACTTCTATCCCGGTAGCTTTGTCAGTATCCTTCAAAAAGGTATAGCCGGTAACAGTATCGTCAAATGCTATGGTAACACTTCTGTTTCCATTTTCAGTAATGCTAAACAAATCATCCGAATAGGGAAAATATTGCGGAGCAGTCAAGAAGGAAACAACAGATAAGACAATGGAAAATACTAAAGTTGTCGTAAATAGAATGGTCTGCACTTTCTTAATCAATAGTTTCTTTTTTAGATTTTTCAAAGGAGCTATGTCTGTGTCAGCAACGAACTCTACAGGCTTTTTCATTTTCTCAGCTTCTGCGCGGCAATCTGCACATAACGCAAGATGTTCCTCCACAAATCCCTTTGTTTCTTCGCTTACCATATTTTCAATATACAGGGGAAGTATATCCCGAATTATATTACAATCATTTTTCATTATGTTTTCCCTCCATTTTATTGATGATTTTGTTTCTCGCACGGTGATAAGTAACGCAAGCCCAATTTTCTGTTTTACCAAAAATACGACCTATCTGCTGAAAGCTTAACTCCCCAAACACTCTTAACATAAATACCTCTTTGTACGGCTCATTCAAATCATGCAATACGATGTGTATTTGCATAGCTTCGCTTCGGTTATTTATCAATTCTTCAATAGTGTTTTGGCTTTCTAATTGACCGACACTTTCAGCTTCTTCTAACTCTACAAAAGGCGGGTGTTTTTGCACATAAGAATAAAAACAGTTTTTTGCTATTTGACATAGCCAGACGCGAATATCGCAATCACCTCGGAACCTATCTATCGAGCGCATAGCCTTAAAAAAAGTTTCACTTGTGATTTCCTCCGCAACGCTTTCATTGTTGGACAAACTCTTGGTATATAGAAAAACGTCGTTAAAATATGCCTCGTATATTTTCTCGAACTCCGCCACTTTCTCACCTCCTCACCTATAAGACTTGGTTTTTCAAAAAAGCTTACAAACCTATTTCTTTATTTAGGAAATCCTAAATAAAGCGCAAAAAGAACAAGTACTATTCCGAGTGCAATTAAGATTATATGCCACAAATTACTCTTTTTACCAATAATTCCAGAGGTAATAAAAAATATCCCTAGCAACATTGAAATAATCATTATAAAAAATCCCATTTTATTTACTCCTTTTCAATATGAATTACTTTATCATGACGATTTGCAACTTCTAAATCATGAGTTACAGTAATAATAGTAGTGTTAAATTCCTTATTCATTTTAAAAAGTAAATTTACAATTCTTTCTCTGTTCTCCACATCCAAAGATGCCGTAGGTTCATCAGATAAAATAATTTGAGGTTTCATAATTATTCCTCTGGCAAATACAGCTCTGGATCTTTCTCCACCGGAACACTCAAGTGGCTTCTTTTTTAATATAGGTTTAATCCCAATTGCATTAATTACATTTTCGAAATC
>JAEZDX010000404.1 GCA_023417975.1 Bacillota bacterium | reverse complement strand
TCGCTAATTGCGTCAACCTCAATTTCAATTCCCTTAATATATTTATCCATCAATACGTCGTGTCCATTACGCAGACTAATTGCCTCTTCCATATATCTTTTTAAAGATGCATCATCATGTACGACCTCCATAGCTCTTCCCCCGATTACATAGGATGGACGTACCACAACAGGATATCCTAGCTTAACGGCTTCTTTAACTGCCTGATTCACGTTATTTACCGCTATTCCCCTAGGGGTAGGTATATCCAAGCTCTGAAGCAGCAATCTGAATTTATCTCTATCCTCAGCCAAGTCTATGGAATTAAAAGATGTTCCGAGTATATTTACTCCTTTTTTAAAAAGCTTCTCCGACAAGTTCAATGCAGTTTGTCCTCCAAATTGAACAATTACACCTTCAGGCTTTTCTTTCTTTATTACATTCATTACATCGTCTATATATAGCGGTTCAAAGTATAATCGGTCTGCAGTATCAAAGTCCGTGCTTACGGTCTCCGGATTATTGTTAACTATAACAGATTCATAGCCTGCTTCCTTAATAGCCCAAACTCCATGAACACAGCAATAGTCGAATTCTATGCCTTGCCCTATTCTTATAGGACCGGATCCTATCATCAATATCTTTTTACTCGGCGATACTATTACTTCATCCTCATCCTCGTAACAGGAATAGTAATAAGGAGTTTTTGCCTCGAATTCACCGCTGCACGTATCTACCATTTTATATACAGGATAAATATTATTTCTCTTTCTTATACTATTTAACATGTCGTTGTTCAATCCGGACAGGTCACATATTTCGCCGTCCGTGAAACCCATTGCCTGAGCTCTGTATATCACATCTTCATCACCGCAATATTCTTCAAGAGCTCTTTCCATGTTTATTATATTCTTGAAAGCATCTATGAACCATAAATCTATTTTTGTCTGTTCATGCATAAATTTCTCTGTCATTCCTCTGCGGAGACCTTCAGCCAATGCAAAAATTCTTTCATCATCCTGCATGCCTATTTTACCAATAAGCTCCTTGTTATCCATTTCGGTAAGCTTTTTATATCTTAGGCCTTTAGGCATACCCTCCAATGAACTTATAGCCTTCAGCAGAGCACCTTCAAAGGTTCTGTTTATAGCCATTACCTCTCCTGTAGCTTTCATTTGAGTTCCGAGAGTTCTTTCAGCTCTAGAAAATTTATCAAAAGGCCATTTCGGAATCTTTATGACTACATAATCAAGAGTAGGCTCAAAGCAAGCACTTGACACCCCGGTAACACTGTTTTTCATCTCATCGAGACTATATCCTATAGCAATCTTTGCTGCAATTTTTGCAATAGGATACCCTGTAGCTTTAGATGCAAGTGCACTGGAACGGCTCACCCTAGGGTTTACTTCTATTACTATATAATTGCTGCTGTCGGGATCTAACGCAAACTGTACATTGCAGCCTCCTTGTATATCCAGATTTCTTATAATATCTATAGACGCATTTCTCAGCATCTGATATTCCTTGTCCCTTAGTGTCTGAGAAGGAGCTACAACTATACTGTCTCCTGTATGAATACCTACAGGATCTATATTTTCCATGTTGCATATAATGATGCAATTATCCTTGCCGTCCCTAATAACTTCATATTCTATTTCCTTCCACCCTGCAACGCTCTGTTCAAGAAGTATCTGTCCTATAGGACTCATTTCAATACCTCTGCTGCATATTTCAATGAGTTTTTCCATATCATCGGCTATTCCTCCGCCTGTTCCGCCTAAGGTATAAGCCGGCCTTATGATAACAGGGAAACCGAATTTCTTCACAAAATTTATGCATTGCTCCAAGTCCGTTGCAATTATACTCATGGGGATAGGCTGACCGATTTCCAGCATCAGCTTTTTAAAGGATTCTCTATCCTCAGCCTTTTTTATTGCTTCACTGTTTATTCCTAAAAGTCTTACATTATATTTATCCAGAATTCCTTCTTCCTTCAGCTTCATAGCCAAATTTAATGCAGTTTGACCTCCAAAACCTGCCAGTATGCCTTGCGGCCTTTCTAATGCGATTATATTTTCAACAGATTCCACAGTCAGCGGTTCAATGTATACCTTGTCAGCTATATCAGTATCCGTCATAATAGTTGCTGGATTACTGTTTACAAGTATTGTTTCTATCCCCTCTTCTCCAATTGCCTTGCAGGCTTGAGTCCCTGAATAATCAAACTCGGCTGCCTGCCCTATTATTATCGGTCCAGATCCTATAATTAACACTTTTTTTAACGATTTATCCAGCGCCATAATATGCCTCCTTAAATTTCAACAACTAAAAACATACTTTGCAATCCTTTGTCATTGCAACAAATTTATCAAATAGATATGCTGTATCCGTTGGTCCGGGAGCTCCTTCCGGATGAAACTGAACGGAAAATACAGGCAGCTCTTTATGCCTGATACCTTCTACCGTCCCATCATTTAAATTTCTGTGAGTAACAATAACTCCATTGCTTTCCAATTGTTCTTCTTTTACTGCATATCCGTGATTTTGAGAAGTAATATATGCTCTATCTCTTTCAATGTCATAAACCCCATGGTTACCTCCGCGATGACCGAATTTCATCTTATATGTGTCTCCGCCTAATGCAAGGGTAAGTATTTGATGACCTAAGCATATACCGAAAGTAGGTATATTATTTATAACCTTTTTTGTAAGCTCAATGCCTACTTTTACTGCTTTTGGATCTCCAGGTCCGTTACTTAACAGTACTCCATCCGGCTTTAAGTCAGTTATTTCTTCATAGCTTGTATTATAAGGAACTATTGTAACATCACAGTTTCTAAGCTTCAGATTATTAATAATATTGCTCTTTACTCCAAAATCAATAACTACGACCTTGGTACCTGAGCCTTGTATATGAATGTACTTTTCCGTACTTACTTCCTCCATAAAATTGTCTTCTTTGCCTTTTTCCATATCAATCAGCTTCTGCAGTTCTGCTTTTGAAATATTCTCAGTTGCTATAACGCACTTTAATGCGCCTTCACTTCTTATTCTCCTCGTTATGCTCCTTGTATCCACATCATAAATACCTACAATTCCCATTTCCTTTAACATGTCATCAATGTTTTTTTCACTCATATAATTTGATGTGTTTCTTGACGGATTTTTTACAATAAAGCCACGTGCATATACCTTAGATGATTCCTTCTCAAAACTATTTATGCCATAGTTTCCTATGAGCGGATAAGTCATGGTTATAACTTGACCTGCATACGATGGATCCGTCAGTATTTCTTGATATCCTGTAATGGAAGTATTAAATACCAACTCTCCACTGGAGACACCGCATTTTCCAAAACCTTTCCCTCTATATATAGAACCATCCTCCAGATAAAGTATAGCTTCCATTAATAATACACCCCTTTTGCACATTGAATATTTATTCATAATACTCTTATATTTATACAACAATTTACCACAAATTTTACTAATTGTCAATATAATAGCTCTTCGCTTTTTCGTCATATTTACTCAGTTTATGCCTTTTCATTGAACACAAACAAAAATACTCTCCCTTAAAAGGAGAGTATTTTTATTAATTTTATTTTATATTTCTTGAACCTGGCTTAATGTACGCAATGCCCTGCTTACATAAAGGACATTCTTCTTTGTCATAGCTTTCAATGTCAAGTTTTGTACAGCTGTATATGGGCAATTCCAGTTTTTCTGCACTTCTGTCGACGATGCAAGCTATGCCCACAACTTCAGCTCCGTAGGATTTTAATACTTCGGCAGTTTCCAAGGAAGACTTTCCCGTAGTAACCACATCCTCAGTAATCAATACTTTTTGACCGGGCTCTATACTAAAACCTCTTCTCAGTGTCATTTTTCCGTCTTCTCTCTCGGTAAACACCGCTGGCTTTCCGCACTGTCTACCCAATTCGTAGGCTACTATAATTCCTCCCATAGCAGGACCTACTACTATATCGAACTCAACATCCTTAAGCTTTTCTGCTGCAACTGATAAAACCTGTTCCGCCTTATCCGGATATTGAAGTAATTTGGCACACTGACAATATCTGTTGCTATGCCTTCCGCTGGATAGTAAAAAATGACCTTCCAATAAAGCTCCACATTCTTTTAAAATATCTATAACCATTTAAATTTCCTCCAAATCATCATATTATTTTATACGGCGCCGGCCATGACTATACCCAAGCCGCACCTCTTATTTCATCAAGATTCTTTATACCTTCCTTGTACATAAATTCCCTTATTTCTTCTATTATATCTATACATACATCAGGCTTTACAAAATTACCTGTACCAACCTGTACTGCAGAAGCACCTGCCATAATAAATTCAATAGCATCCGTACCTGTCATAATACCGCCCAGACCGATAACCGGAATATCTAAAGCTCTTGAAACCTCGTACACCATTCTCAATGCTATGGGTTTAACTGCAGGTCCGGAAAGTCCTGCAAAAACGTTGTTGAAAACAGGCTTCCTCTTTCTAATGTCTATAGCCATTACTTTAACCGTATTTATAAGTGAAACTGCATCGGCACCTGCCTTTCTGCAGCTTAAAGCCATTTCAACAATATCTTCTGCGTTTGGTGACAGCTTTACTATGAGTGGTTTTTTACAAACCGACTTTACTTCCTTAACTACATCATAAGCCGTTTCACACTTTATACCAAAGGCCATGCCACCGCTTTTCACATTAGGACAGGATATGTTCAATTCAATCATATGAAGGGAAGTATGATTTAACTTTTCTACTGCCTTTACATATTCATTGATATCCGCTCCTCCAACATTAGCTATTATTACTGTATCCATCTTCTCCATATAGGGAAGTTCCTTTTCAACAAATGTATCTATTCCCGGATTTTGAAGTCCTACACTATTAAGCATGCCGCTCCTTGTCTCATGCACCCTTACGCCGTCATTGCCTTCTCTTTTATTCAAAGTAAGTCCTTTTGTACATATACCCCCAAGTGCTGAAACATCGTAAAAATCAGAATATTCCCTACCGAACCCAAAGGTTCCGGAAGCTGCAATAATGGGATTCTTAAACTTTATTCCGCATATTTCTCTTCTTAACATAAGCTCCTCCTCAATCCAATACTAAGTCGTCACCATCAAATACGGGACCTTCCTTACAGGTACGCTTATTGCCCTCCTTTGTCTTACAAGTGCAAACAAGACAAGCTCCTACGCCGCAGGCCATATGCTTTTCCATGGATACATATACTTTGACACCTTTATCTCTGCAGTGCTTAACTACCTTTTCCATCATTACTTCAGGGCCGCAGCACAATACAGAATCGTAGCCTTCCGCACTAAACCCATCGGTTACGTATCCCTTATTACCAACACTTCCATCTTCAGTGGATATATAAATTTTGCTCACATGATTTTTAATTTCATCCACTCCGAAAACTTCATTTCTGAATCCGGCATAGACATCTACTTCCATAGTTGAAAGTCTTTTACTCAATTCAACCATTGGTGCTATGCCTATTCCTCCGCACACTAAAGCTATTTTTCCCTTTAAAGCGTCCACATTAAATCCGTTTCCAAGAGGGCCTATTATTTGCAATTGCTGTCCTTCTTTTAATGCCCCCAGCTTTTCAGTGCCTCTACCAGCCACTGCATAAAGAAAGGTTATTTTTTTTCCATCAGTCTCACTTACGCTTATAGGTCTCCAAAGTACCGGCTCCATATCCCAACACTTAAGCATGTAGAATTGACCGGGCTTCACCGAATGGGAACTATCTCCTTCAATTACCATCTTCCAAATTGTGCTGCTTAGTTTTTCATTTAATGTTACCGTAACCTTATTATATTCTGGCATTACTTTATTCCTCCGGTAATGCTATTGTAAGCTGCTGCAATGTCGTCTCTCATTTTAATGACTTCCTTTCTTGAGTACTCATCAAAGCTGCAGCTTCCATTCTCTACTTTTTTATACGCTAAAAGTACGGATCTTGATGCATTTACAATTCCTCCGTTTCCATCCTTAAGATATAGAGCCACATCTTCAGCCTTACCTCCCTGTGCTCCATAGCCAGGTATTAGGAAGAAAGTGCTATCAAGAGCTTTTCTCATTTCAATGGCTTCTTCAACATGAGTACAGCCAACTACTCCTCCTATAGAGCTATATCCGCAGCTTCCTAAATACTCTCTGCCTATATTATTCAGCTTATTTCCTACATTATTATATACGGTAACCCCTTGTGCATCTTTAATATACTGAATATCCTCGGCACCTTTATTAGAGGTTCTAACCAGTGCAAACAGTCCTTTTTCATTGTTTCTTACATATGGTAAATATGGTTCAATGCCATCCATGCCCATATATGGATATACAGTCATGAAATCACTTTCAAAATCTCCGGTAAAGTGTGCTTT
>JAEZDX010000578.1 GCA_023417975.1 Bacillota bacterium | reverse complement strand
AGGTAAGGATGGTTTTACCGTATGCAGTGAACTAAAGTGTGATCATGAACTTAGTAAAATACCTGTAATTATGGTAACTGCCAGAACAGAAGCAAAATATTTAAAAGTAGCGTTGGAAATAGGTGCTTTTGACTATATAAAGAAACCGGTGGATACTATAGAAGTTATAGCAAGACTACAGTCAGCACTAAGATACAAAGAGTATCAGGACAAACTAGAAGAAATGGCCATGAAAGATGGTCTTACAGGACTTTATAACCACACACTCCTAATAGATTTGCTGACAAAGGAACACTCAAAGCAATCAAGAAAAGGAGAGAGCTTGGCTTTTATAATGCTTGATATTGATTATTTTAAAAAAGTAAACGATACGTATGGACATATGAAGGGGAACGATGTATTAAAGGGAGTGGCAGATATAATGCTTTCCTCCATTCGGGAAAGTGATATTGCAGGAAGATATGGCGGTGAAGAGTTCGGTATAATTTTACCTGAGATATCTAAGGATAAAGCAATGATGGTATGTGAACGTATAAGAAGGAGAATAGCATTACATCCATTTAAATTGGATGATGGAAATATAAATATTACTGTAAGTATAGGAGGTTGCTATAAGGCCGGTGAAACAAATATAGGGTTTAATGATATGATAAGGCTTGCAGATGATGCATTGTATGAGGCAAAGCATACGGGAAGAAATAATGTGAAGCTCAAAGAAATATTGCTCCCGGGCAGCGTGGAGAGCAATCAAAGCAAGTGTTCATAATTAAAATGTATATATAAAGCTGATTAGTTAATTTTAATTTGCATTAAAGTTAACCAATCAGCTTTTTTGGCAGTGTAGAATATAATAGTTTTTTTCAATAAAAATAAAAATAATTATATGTCAAATCTCCCATATATATCATACAAATATACTAAGAGCTTTTTTACGGAGGATTAAGAATGGCAGAAGGAAATGAGACATTAAACAGTAAAATAAGTAATGGCAGAAAAACTGATTCAGAATCTCGTCATGAGATTAAGCTTTCCAAGACTATAAGCGATAGGGCAGGAGTAGTGGAACTAGGTACTACCACAGGCATAGGAGGATATGCTGAGATGTTTGAAACAGCAGATGGTGAACCTATTGACTGCGGCTACTTTGTTACACTTAATGGAAGAAAAGTCAGAATAGCTAATGAAAGAGACAAATTTATACTTGGGGTTACTACTGCTACACCAACTATATTGGGCAACAATGGGGATGTAAGATGGAAAAATAAGTACCTTACCGATGAATGGGGAAGAATGCTGTATGAGGAAGTACTTGTACCTGCTATGCATGGTGAGGATGGTAATGTATGTATCCCGGAGCATATAGAGAAAAAGCCTATAATTAACCCCGAATGGGATAAGAGAAGGCAATATATGCCTAGAGTTTTACGTCCCGAATGGGTAGCTGTAGGAATCTTAGGACAGATTTTAGTAAGGGATAACGGTACATGCAGGGAAAACGGGTATTGCGTACCAAATGAACAAGGAATAGCCACTGTTGCGTTAAGAGGTTACAGAGTGCTTGAACGCAGAGCGCCAAATCAAGTGCTCATATTACTTAGAGCAACTAGTATAAGTGGTAATATAAACATACCAAGATAATATATATAACACAGTAAAAGTCTTACTAAGGATTTTTATGAAGTAAAATATCCAGTGTCCAGCGAAAATAAGCAAATTTCAAAGATTTTTTGCAAAGAAAGAATGTAGTTGACTTTCTGTGTTCTATATAGAGGTGAGAGTTTGCACATTTTCCAGCGTTATAAAAGCTCGAATAGGGGAACAGATAGATATAACTCAATCTGTTCCTATATTTTTAATCCAATTACTAATTGAAAATAAAGTTTTGATATATAGAGCTAACTGTTAGAAATAAATATAAGTTCATTGTTGACTCCCTTGGCAAATACATCTATCCTGTCCGGTGTAAATGAAATGGATGAAGGTCTTGAAGTTATAAAACCTCCTATATCTTTCCATGAAGTCCATTCTACGCCGTTCCAAAGCATCCAAATCAGTTGATTGTTTATCCCGCGGGCAAATAAATCTATACGATTTTGAGTTCTCGAGGAACAACAGGGGGCAGAGGTTAGGCATCCGCCAAGGTTTTCCCAAGAACTCCATATATCGTTAGTACAATATATATGAAGAAGAGAATTATCAAATCCTTTTGCAAATACATCAATTCTATTATCATTCCAGCTAACTGCAGCAGGAGCAGAGGTTAATTTACCGCCTGCATTTTCCCAATTGCTCCAGGAACCAACAGCTGACTTAATTATATAATGAAGGCTGTCGTCAAATCCTCGTGCAAATACATGGAGGTCACCTTTTGTATCACAATATGCAGCAGGTGCTGACACAATATTGCCCTGTATTTCTTCAAAGAAAATGGAATTATCCCTTACTTCCAAATGGATTAATGAATGATTATAAGCTAATGCAAAAACGTGAATAACATTTGAAGCAGATGATACTGAACAGGGAGCGGAAGCTATAATTATACCGAGATCTATACAAGTACTCCATTTCTTATTATGTTTATATTTGTGACAAAGATGTTTATGAGTATCTCTGTAAAAAACATGTTGCATTCCACCTTGAGAGAAGCACACCGATGGTGAAGAACTTAAGTCTTCAGATAGTTTTTCCCAACAACTCCAATCACTTATTGAAAAGCTTGAAAAATTATTTCTGTATTCAGTCATAGCATGTTCGATAATATTTCTAATTATCTTTTCGGAAACTGTCGGAGATATATTATAACCTCGTAAAATTTCTAAAATCCAAGGAGAGTCACTGCTTATATCTGAAAGGAAATTATTAACCTTGAAATCAAAAGGACCCGTATATTTTCTGTAATTATTGATAATGAAGCCAGATATCAATTTTAAAATATACTTTGAAATCTGTGGGCTAACTCCCGATGAGTCCAGTTGGGAATAGATTTCTTTTATATACGTAGAACTACTGCTATTTAGTATTCTATCTAGACTGCGATTAATTTGTGAGTGTTGTAAATTATAATCATAATTTGAGCTTGTAAAAAAACTCTCAGCTTTGACTAGCTCCTTCAAATAGGCATGATGTCCCGGAAGAGATGTTGGAACATTTGAAATGTCTGGCATAGATTGAGATCTCATCAGATCAGAGCTCTCCATAAAATCCTCCGTTAAAAATGATAACATTACATACTATGCCGAAGAAACAGAAATGTTACATAATTAATCATAGCACATGATATAGAAGTGTGAGTTTACAGCTAATGAATCATTTTTGAAATCAGTTGGTTGAAGCTTCAGTGTCTTTAAAATTGAATTTGTTAATATTTACGCTTATGCAGCCTTATAAGCGAAAGACTCTTAAATAAACAGTCCCAGGTTATGCAGGTATCAGGAAAAGTTGTGAACCGTCCCCAAAAAAAATGCCGCGGCTGCGGCATTGGGTTTAGTTTTGTACTCATTTGGTAGGAGGCGCAACATCATCGAAGATAAAGGCTTCAATTTGATTTTTTGTATCGGGCATTTTAGGTTTGATGTAGGAAACACCGTTAATGGTGGGATCCGTCCAATATCCGTCGGCAGGGAATCTGGCTTGCTCTATGTTCTTTATGCCGGATGTAAAAAATTTGGTTCCCATGGACAGCATAGTACTTTTTTCTATACTTGTAACAACATAAGGATC
>JAEZDX010000562.1 GCA_023417975.1 Bacillota bacterium | reverse complement strand
GCCTGCTCTTTCGGAAACGGCTTTCGGTTAGGCTTTTTCTTAATCAAAACAAGCTGTTTGACAGCTTCGAGCGTACATAAATCAGCAACGGAAATAAACATCCACTTGCCGTCATGATGCGTTTTACTGTTATCGTAGATTTCCTGTATCTTCTGTGTAAATTCATTGCGTCGTGCCTCAAATAATTCACGTTCTGCCTTTCCGAAAATAACTAGAAAATCATAACGGCCTTCACGTATGTAGATAGTCAGCACCGTTTTCCTGCCTTTGCGGAACTTCAATTCATCTTTGCCGTTGCCCACTTCATCCAAAACATACTTTCCTCGCATAAAGCACATAGTATCCTCGCTGACCTTTTGCAGTTCTATTTTTTCATTCATATCGTAACCTCCTATCGGCTCATTAAGGGCGTTCTTCACCAACCGAGTTTAAAAAAGTGCTAGTGTTTTTCCGTATTATTATTTTTTTATTTTATTATTTCAAAAAGATGTTCGCAGTGTTTTTCACCGTTAGAGCTAATTGGTGATGATACAGTTTCTATAAGGCGCAGCTTCACACCGAGACTGTTTTCAAAATGATATTTTACATGTCCACTACAACAACCACAATATGTAAGTGAAACAGTCGTGGGTTTTGATAATTTATTTATAATTGAACATACGCATCTATATTTTCCATTGTCTTCAAAATTCCAAAATATACTCAACGTTCCATCATCATTTATTCTGCTGCGGGCATATTCATTTACACTCATTGCGTTTAGTATTTTTATACGTTCTTCTATTGGTTTATCTTTAAGTTTCAGCCAAATTTCGGGGTGTTGATCCTTATTGCAACCTTGCTCCTCCATGACGGAAAGTATTTGACCTTTTGAAAGTAAATTATCCATTTGATTTACAAATGCAATTTTTTCTTCCGGCGTTTCATCTTCGGTGTCCGGAAAAACGAACCGCTCCATTACTTCCATCGGAATACCTTTGTCAATCATAGTCTTCTTGATTTTTAAAATGTTCATATCAAAAACATCCTCCTATCAGCACATTAAGGGCGTTCTTCACCAACCGAGTTTAAAAGGGTTGGTGTATTTTCGTATTATACCTTTTGGCAGGCAGGGCATATAAAAGAAGATGTGCTACCCGTTTTTGTTGATTTTATCTTTTTGAGACATACCGGGCAGGGCTGGTTTTCTTTGTAGCCCACAAGGAAATAATCCATTGTGAATCCGCCTTTTTGCCCAAAGAAATCACTTTCGAAAGCAAACGTACCTTTTTCTCGTGAAAGATTCAAAAACTCTGTTATGCTGTCATAAAGGAGTTTGATTTCATCCACGTTCATATCCGATATTTTCTTTTGGGGATGCAGGCGGGCCTTGAATAAAATATCGTGCATATACATGTTTCCGATGCCGCCGACATTCTTTTGATTCATTAAAAAAGCTTTAATCTGTGTCTTTTTTCCTTTCAGCAGCGATGAAAAATAATCAAGTGTAAATTTTTCATCAAAAGGGTCAATCGCAATATCTTTTGTGTTCGGCTCTGATTCAAGTTCCCCATCCGAAACGAGTAAAAATTTGCCGAACCACCAAAAGCGGGCGGTATAACCGCTGCCGTCACTAAAGATAACCTTTATGTGGTATTTATCAGCGACCTTCTTCTCATTATCGAAGAACAAAAAAACCGCGCCCATACCAAGAGATAAAAGGATATTTTCACCGTTAGAGAGAGTAGTGATAATCCATTTCCCCCTATTCCTGATAGCTTCAATCCTTGCGCCCGTGGTTCGTTTTTGAAACTCATCATACGGAATGTTGGCACATTTTTTCTGCTGCAGAGTGAGAGTTTGTATTGTCTTACCACGCAGGGTATCTCTCATTTGTCCAGCGAGTTTAGCGATTTCAGGTAGTTCAGCCATTTTCTTTTTGCTCCTTCTTGTTCTTTATTTTTATAGGAATAAATATATCTTGTTGATATCTGTTCAACTCATTTGCTATATCCCACGGTAGAATTTCGTCAATCATTTCGTAGCGTTGCAATTCTTCTTCAGCATTAGTGTCAAGCTCGAAATGGTCGCTCTTTTTTACCCAGTCTTTCAATAGAATAATAGTATCATCCATATCTTCCATAAAGGAACTGGCTATGGCAAATAATCCTCCCGTAAATTTTTCTTCTGCGTATTGTGTTATGTTTTTATAATCACTTGATATTTTCATAAGCATAATCCATTCACCGTTTGATTCTTTGCGGTAAAAACAATTACGTAATCCGGGACTTGGTGTGAATCCGAATTTCACAAACAGGTTCTCCATTTTACCATCTAGATTCTCTATTTGTCCTGTTTTCAATCGTGAAGTAAGAAAACGCATGGGTGGTAATCGAATAATACGGACATCGTGAAGCCTTAATGCTTCACGGCTGATTTCCGACAGCTTTTCAAATGTGACCGTCTCATTTCTTTCTACTGTGGCAAGCCTTTTTTCGGTTTCTTCATAAAGCAAAGTAATGGCTGATATTTTCTTGATACCGCTCATAAGCATTTTATGGAGAAAATCATCCACAAGATGTCTTAGCTCAGATAAGGCTGAAATCTCCGTGTCAAGAGATTCGAGCTTGTCCACAAACGCTTGAATCAATGTTGTAGTGTTTTCACTTTTGAATATAAGGACCATATCCTTAACCGGGATTTGTAACTTGCGTAAAATAATAATCTGTATCAATCGTTCAAGTGCGGCGGTATCATAATAACGTTGGGTTTTGTAATCAGGATGGTTGCTCCATAAAAGCCCCATTTCCTCATAATATCTTAATGTCCTACTCGATATACCGAAGCTTTCAACAACTTCATTTATTCTAATTAATTCCAAAAATATCACCGCCTTACAACTATTATATAAGTTGACGCAGGGTCAATGTCAATAGTATATTTCTGAATATATAAACAAATATTTATATCACCTATTAACAGATATGTACGGTTCCTTTTCTTATACTTGTTGAGCATATAAGAAATTGTTGATCATAAATAATGTTGTGATGCCATATTTACAAAAGTCCATAAAAATCTTTCGATGTCAATGCTAACGAACAAGGAATCTGAGGAAAAAATACCAATGTCATTAAGATAGTCATTGAACAGACCTGATAATTTACATAGAGTATATCTTTTATGTTGGAGTTATTTGAAAAGTGGTATAATTATGAAAGATTTAAAGTTGTTGAGCTAATTAGCATGAAAATATCTATATAGTATTGACTATAAACAAGGTTTATAGATTATTCTGGTGGTGGAAAGGAGGTAGACAATGACAATTAAAGAAGTTGAAGGGTTGACAGGACTATCACGAAGTATCATTCGATTTTACGAAAAAGAAAAATTGATAAATCCAAAAAGAAATGAGAATAATGGATATCGTGAATATTCAAGAGAAGATTTAGAAAATATCAAGAAAATTGCCTATCTTAGAACACTTGGATTATCCGTTGAACAAATAAGAAAAGTTATTAGTCATGAAATTGATTTAACAAAATTATTACATAAACAAAAGCTTGTATTGGAAAAACAACAAGCTGAACTTCATAATGCCCAACTGATGTGTGAGAAAATATTAGAATCCAATAGACTGGTTAATTATGATGATTTTAATGTTGAAGAATATACAGGAAATCTAGACGAATACTGGAAAAAGAATCATGTTATTTTGAGTTTGGATTCGGTTAGCTTTTTTTATATTTGGGGTGGATTTGTTTTCTGGAGTATAATTACATTACTTAGTCTTCTAATTGCAGTTTTATCCATTAGAATTTTACCTGATAAGATTCCTGTTCAGTGGAGCGATGGCAATCCCAGTACGCTTGTAAATAAAATGGCCATTTTTGCATTTCCAATGGCTTGTATTTCTATTAAGTATGTATTGCGTCTATGTATATGGAGATGGTTTTACCAACATTTTATTAGTACGGATTCAGTGGTGGATTATACTATAAATAGTCTCTGTTTCATTACTTTAGCCATAGAAGTATTTATCATTTATTCTATAGGCAAAGATACTACACATATAGAGGTAATCCTTATATCCATAGCACTGATATTACTTGGAGTGCCAATCTTTATATGGAATAAATTAAAAGTGGATAAGAAATCCAGCTGAAGAATTGATAAATATTAATTTACAGAGAAATTAATATATAAAAGAGGTTGTTATATAAAAGATTCTAGCAACCTCTTTTTGTTTTGCACCTAGTCATAAAAATTATAAACTGTTTACTTTGTAAATTTCTTATTTCAAAAAGCAATCAGTTGACAATTGAGAAGGCTGATTTTAACATACACTTTTATGAGAATGTGTTTGATTGGATAAAGATATTAAAGGAGAAATAAAACACACAATATAGCACAACTTTTTAAATAAAAATAGTATATTTATAAAGCTGCTTTCAATCTTGGAGTGGATACGTTGAATTTCTGAGCTGTATTAAATACTTCTTGTAATGCGTAACCGGGTTTGCTGTTATTGTATACCATAAATTTACGTGACAGACTTTTGGGTGCAAACACGACTTTGCCTAACAAAAATCCTAAGAACTTATGAGGTAGATATGCAAAAAGATTAGTGATCAAATCAACTTTAGCACCTTTTGCCTTTAATACAGGAACAATTTCTCTCATATTCATGCCAATGTTTGAAAGTGATTGCGGCGACTCCATCATATTACTAAAACTTCCACACTTAACAAGCTCTACTTCCATAGCTGCATTTACCGCAAAATGATTCCATAACCAACTACTCACATCTTTTAATGTACTAACTTTAAATTCTGCACCCAAAAATAGCTGTTTCACTTTTTCAATACGAGTTTCCG
Organism: Bacillota bacterium; assembly: GCA_023417975.1. GTDB lineage: Bacteria > Bacillota > Clostridia > Clostridiales > Clostridiaceae > JAEZDX01. The sequence goes on along the minus strand of JAEZDX010000562.1, from coordinate 1,955 downwards.
CACCTTGTCTTAACCCTTCAATAAAGACAGTTTTAAAGAAGCCACCTCGCAGCTTATTATTTTCCATACCACCGCCTGCACCGGGAAAACCAAACACAACTTGATTCAATGGAATAGGAGCTACTTCTGTTTTTGGGTCTTGCCAAAAGTTGTTGAAAAACAATACTGTTGCATTTCCAACACGATTTTTTAAATAGTCAACTGCACTGGAAACCTGTTCAGTATTTACACTTACAAAAATAAGGTCATAATCATGTTTAGGGTTAAATTCTTCATGCAAAGTTATTTTCCAATTTTCATTTATGAACTTTCCTTTTAAGCTTTTTCTCGCGTCCCATATTTCAAGCTGAACTGAATTTCCATACGTTTCTTTTCTTCCTTTTCTGACGTAAAACTCGACTGTATGACCTGCCTTCTCAAATGCCCAAGCATATTGAGTAGATACTACACCTCGACCCAAAAATAATATTTTCATTTTGTTTCCTCCAAATAACATTTGTTGTTTTTTCAACAAATGTTTGATAAGATAAATATAAACAATATTAACTCATTAATCAATGGTTGATATGACAGCTTTTGTTGAATATTCAACAGATTTCCGTATTCTGTTGAAAAAATATGGAGGACTTATGGACAGACGAATACAAAAAACGAGACAACTAATTATGGCTACTTTTATCGAACTTCTAAGTGAGAATAAGTTTGAAAAAATAACAATTAACGATATTGCAGAACATGCAAATGTGAACAGAGGAACTATTTATCTTCATTTTGTCGACAAGTACGATTTATTGGACAAGTGCATAGAAACATATACTAGTAAGCTCATGCAGTATTGTGAGGAACAAGAAGTTAAAAGTGCTGATTTTAATGTACTCCTTACCACATTTGAATACCTGCGTGAAAACTTTGCTCAATATAAAATTTTGATGACAAATGAGGGTATTGGCTATTTTCGCAAAGCACTTTATTCAATGATTGCCTCAAAAATTGCTGAGGTTGTTGTGACTGCGAATGATACGGTAGGCTTTTCAAAAGAGATTACAGTACAATTTTTGACCTCGGCTTTTGTTGGTGTAGTCGAATGGTGGCTTGTAAATTCCATGCCATGTAGTATAGAAGAAGTAACAAAACAGCTATGGGAGGAAGCTAGCCTTCATCAGACTTCATTGTCTGTACTTCTCGATAGAAACTAGCAATTTTAGTATGCTTCACTTTTGGGTGCCAATATCAACCATGCCTCTGTGTTTTAATTTTATGATTAATTGCTTGCTTCGGACAACGTAGAATACAGGCTAGGTAACAAGGAATGCAAATCTATGAAAAGCGTACATGTAATTTGTACATAAAAAGTCCCAATAACCCACTGGTTTCAGTGGATTATCGGGACTGAGTGCATCACTAACGTCCATATGGTCGGTTTCTGCCCAATAAGTAGCAACGCTTTGGGTAGTACCTATATGCACTGCAATAATTCTCTTACCGTTACTTACCGCGTAATTTATCTCTTTATGCCCATGGTACTTATTGTTACAGCATTTAAGAAATTTTGTGAATATGTGTTGTTAATATTTAGATATAGTAATTTTTTTCGGAGTATTTCCTATTGGACAAGCACGAGCACATTCTTCACATTTAAATATATAACTTCCTTGTATCCCCACATCAGCATCCATTTTGTCTTGATATTTGCTACATTCAATACCTAAGAAAGTATCATCTTTAATTACTTTTGCAGGACACGATGCTTTGCAAATTCCACAGTGGTTGCAAACGTCCTCACAAGGTGGTAAGTTGTCCACTATCTCAACATCAGTGATTATTATTCTTAAATGCGTCCAAGTTCCCCACTCTTTATGAAGGAACAAGAAGTTATCTCCTATTGTCCCAAGTCCCGTTTTGTTTGCTAAATCTTTAAATCTTATACCCATTATACCTGGATAAGGTAAAATAAA
>JAEZDX010000464.1 GCA_023417975.1 Bacillota bacterium | reverse complement strand
GACATACACGGAGCAGAACATAGGATGATGTGCGAAGGTGAGTGTTACGTTGAACATATGGATTCGAATTTAATTAATGAGAGAAAAGTTGGAATAAGCGGAATAATAAAACTCAAATCTGCAGTTTATAAAAATTATAGCTTTGATGTAGTAAAATCTATGGCAAGGGATGAAGAACTTCAAATGCTGAAATACCCAACGGAAATTGATAAAATATTGGGTAATGCCTTTGGGGAGATGGTGGTAAAGACTCAGATCAGGGTTCCTATGGATAAGCCACAAATTGGTCAGGTACTAAAATGTGATATGATGCTTCATAAAAAAGATGCAAAGGTAAATGACGGAAAAATTCAGGTTTCAGCTTTCGCAGTTGTAAAAATGCTCTACAGAGGAGCTGATACTAAAGAACTGGTTTGTATTGAGGATGATGTATTTATAAGCAAAGATATGGAATTAAACGGGGTAGATTTATCCATGAATGTTTTCCCTGACTTTAAAGTTGATACTCTGGATTATGATATAAAAGAGGATGATCTTGGGGAAAGCAGAATAGTGGATATAGAATCTGTAGTAAATGCCTCGGCAAAGGTATTGTATAAAGAACAGATAGACATGATTGAAGATGCATATTCACCTAATATGGCATTGGATATGGTTAGAAAGAAATATAATCTTAATGTTATGCAGGGGAGCAATAATGCAGAAGCTATAGTTAAGGAAAACCTGGAGCTTAATAAGAGACCGACTTCTGTAATTCTGACTACCGGTGATGTAATGATTACTGAGAAGAAACTGGTAGAAAACAAGGTTATTGTAGAGGGAATAGTTAAAGTGGATGTACTTTATTCTGTAGAGGCTGAAGAGACAAAGATAGACAGAGTATCCGATGAACTTCCGTTCACATGCTCCGTAGATGTTGAAGGGGCAAGAATAGATATGAGTAATGTAGCGAAAGCATCATTGGAAAACATAGAAGCCAATATAGAAGCAAATACAGTAGCTGTAAAAGCTGTGGTATCGGTATATACAAGAGTAAATTATTCCGTAGAAAAAGATTTTTTGGTGGATATCGTTGTTGCAGAAGATGAAATTCCTAAGAAAAAAGCCAGCATAACTATTTATGTTGTTCAAGCTGGAGATACCTTATGGAAAATCGCAAAGAAGTATTATACAACTATAGATGAAATACTACGAGTTAATGCATTAGATAATGAGAATAACATAGATATCGGTAAAAAAATTCTTATACCTGGCAGAGCTGTAATATAAAAATTTTAAGGCATACCTTACTAAGGTGTGCCTTTATTTTTTTACGATGATTAAAACATTTGAAGTTACATTGTTGAATAATTTATAAAGAGTTTTACAAAATATAAAGGTAAATAAGAATGAGATATGGTTTGATGTAATTGCTGAAACTTACGCTTTATGCATAATGGAAAACTCTATTGGTTAAAATAAAAAATATTTATGTGAGGATGGTGATGCTTTTGGATCAAAAGGTTGAGGGATCCTTAATAATAATTGGAGGAGCTGAAGATAAAAAGGGAGAAAAGAATATATTGAAAGAAGTATGTTCCAAGCTAGATAAGGATAATGATGAACTGGTCATAGCAACTGTAGCCACAGATTCACCAGCAGAGGCCGGCGCACAGTATAGAAATATTTTTGAAGAGTTAGGCGTGAAAAAAGTCAGTGTCCTTAATGTGAATTTTAGGGAAGATGCTTATTTTAACGATAATTTAAGTATGGTAGAGAGAGCTGCATTGATTTTCTTTACGGGAGGTGACCAATTAAAGATAACAAGCATGTTAGGAGGAACCCCTCTCTACAATAGTTTTTCGCGGGGATATGAAAAGGGATGTGTGTATGTGGGAACTTCAGCAGGTGCTTCCGTTATGAGCGATATAATGGTGGTAGAAGGACCGGAGGAAGAATCACCGAAAAAGTGCACGCTTAAAATGGCTCCGGGATTGGGACTTATAAAAGGAGTGATAATTGACCAGCATTTTGCACAAAGAGGCAGAATTGGAAGGTTACTTGTAGGAGTGGCAGAAAACCCTCAGAGTCTTGGGATCGGTATAGATGAGGATACCGCTATAATGGTGAATAAAGAAGGTGTTTTTCAAGTCATTGGTTCCGGTGCAGTTTATATTTTAGATGGAAGTACAATTACAAGAACGAATGTTTCGGAACAGTTCCAAAATGAAATATTATCAATATTTGATGTGAAAATGCATGTTTTAAAATCCGGAGACAGATTTGATTTAAATGTACGTAAACCATTCGGAGAAAAACAATAATATATTATCCATGTTCTTTACGCATATAAGGAGGATAAAGAGAACAAATGAAACTTTTAAATGTCAGAGTATTTGAAGGCAGAAATATTTATGCTCACAGAAAATGTATACGACTGGATGTAGATTTAGAGGGATACTGTGAGACCCCCAGCAAGGATATTAAAGATTTTAACAACAAGCTGCTTGAAATGCTGCCCGAGTTAAAAACACATAGATGCGGCATTTATGAAGAGGGAGGGTTTGTTACAAGGCTGGGCGAAGGAACATATTTGGCTCACATCTGCGAGCATATAATTATAGCATTGCAAAACAGAATCGGCATTGACAGCTCCTTCGGAAAGGCAAGGGTAATAGATGGGGATTTATACTATATAATATTCGAATATAAATATGAAAAGACAGCACTAAAATGTGCTAAGTTGGCTATAGATATTGTGAATTACCTTACCGGAATGGAAATTGTCCTAAATATTCATGATAGGCTGGATGAAATTAATACTGTTTTAGCAGGGGAAGAGATTGGACCAAGCACCGGCGCAATTTGTGAAATGGCAAAGAAGATGGGAATACCGGTAATTAAACTTGGTGATACAGGGCTATATCAACTCGGAACGGGAAAATACGGTAAAGTGATAGAAGCTACAATTTGCAGCAATACTAGCGCTATCGGAGTAGATATATCCTGTGATAAATTGATGACTAAAGCCATATTGGAGAAACAATATTTACCGGTGCTTCCGGGATATAAAATAAAAAACACTGTGGAGGCCTTGTATTACGGAGAAAAACTTGGTTACCCCCTAGTGATAAAACCTCAGTGTGGAAACCAAGGCAAAGGTGTTATAGTTGATATTAGAAATAAGATAGAACTAGCTCGTTCCTTTGATAAATTGAAAAAAAGCTATGAGGATATTATCATTGAGAAGTATATTAAAGGCAATGATTACAGAGTCTGTGTTGTAGACGGAGAAGTTGTAGCTGTAGCTCTTCGTGTACCTCCGTTTATTGTCGGTGATGGTAAAAAGAGTATAAAAGCCTTAATAGATGAAATAAATGATGACCCAAAGAGGGGTTGTGATCATGAAAAGCCATTAACAAAGATATCTGTAGATGATAATCTCTTAAATAGGCTGAATAGTTCAGGGTATTCTATGGATTCTATTCTGCCCGAGAGAGTTAAGCTATATTTAAGAGGAAATGCCAATCTTTCCACGGGAGGAAGTGCACTTGACTATACTGACAGAATATGTGAAGAAAACAAAGAAATATGCAGACGTGCGGCTTCTGCAGTGGGCTTGGATATATGCGGTATAGATATATGCTGTGAGGATATTGGTATATCTATAAATGGAAAAGGTGCTATTATTGAAATAAATGCAGCTCCCGGTATTAGAATGCACCATTTCCCTTCAAATGGAAAGGCAAGGAATGTAGCTAAGGCAATTGTTGAGATGATGTTTAAGGAAGGTAGATCTTCTATTCCTGTGATTTCTGTCACAGGAACTAATGGAAAGACTACCACTACAAGATTGATAGGTCATGTTTTATCCTGTGCAGGCTATAAAGTCGGTATGACTACTACCGGCGGAATTTATATTAATAATAGATGTATAGAAAAAGGAGATACTACAGGGTACGAAAGTGCTATGTCCGTATTGCTAAACAAAGAAGTTGAAGTAGCAGTGTTGGAAACTGCCAGAGGAGGCATAATAAAGCACGGACTTGCCTACGATATGGCTGATGTAGGGGTAATAACTAATATTACAGAAGATCATCTTGGCTTGGATGGCTTGAAGGATTTGAAGGATTTAGCCAATGTTAAGTCCTTGGTGGTTGAAGCTGTAAAAGACGAAGGATATGCTGTAATTAATGGAGATGATCCGGTATCCTTAACAATAGTTGATAGAATTAAGAGCAATTTGATTATATTTTCGAAAGATGAGAATAATCCATATTTAAAACATAACCTTGAAAAAGGTGGCATAGGAATTTACTTGAAAGAGGAAAATATATATTACCAAAAGGGTAATGAAATAATTAGAATAGTAAGTTTGAGAAACATTCCTATAACGCTGAGAGGAAAGGTAAGATTTAATATAGAAAACAGTATGTCCGCGGCTGCGGCACTATTGGCAGTAGGAGTGGCTCCAAGGATTATAAGCAAAGGCTTCACATCATTTTACGGAGATGAAGAAAACAATCCGGGACGCTTCAATATATTCAACTTGGATGGTATAAGTATTATTTTGGATTACGGTCATAATAAGGACGGCTATAGAGCTGTAGGTGAAACGCTTATGAAAATGAAACATAAAAGGCTGGTAGGTATAATTGGGGTTCCAGGA
>JAEZDX010000454.1 GCA_023417975.1 Bacillota bacterium | reverse complement strand
CACATACACTGTACCAAAAGTGTTTGAAATGTGTCCACCTTCAAGCAAATCAATAGCCCCATCCATATCATTAGCAACAGCCTTGGACATAATTCTACCGTCGTTATTATTTTTTACTATGGATAAGACTCCGCCGCTTTTAAGAACACGTGAAAATTCTTTTACAATTTCAGCTCGTTCCGCGGCAAACTCCAATACATTATGGCATACAATAACATCAAAGGTGTTGTCATCAAAATCCTTCAATTTTTCAAATTTCCCGATTATTTGTATGTATTTATTTTCACATTCACGTTCTTCAACCATGTCAGCGTTAGGGTCAATTGCGATAACTTCATTATTTTTTGCCAAATAATTTGCTGTTGTCCCAAAGCCGCTGCCAAAATCGAGAATTTTCAAGTTTTTAGTTTCAATATATCCTTCTAATTGTGCCCATTTAAGCTTATAAAGCATTACTATGTTTGGGTTTTTAATATTATTTTTGAAATTTTGCAAATATTCATTAAGCATTTAGCTTCTCCTCCTAATGCAAATAATCTGCAGCTCACTTTATTTTACACCTGCGTCTAATTTAAGGCAAATTCGCATGTTTTACCATTTATTTTGAGTAAGTAAACACTAATTTAATCATCCCTCTTAGCCTACACTTTACATACGTTATTAAGCTATGTCTGATGTACTTAAAAATTCTTCTATATAGAACCCAAAAGTCTTCTACATTCTTCCTTCACAAAAAATCCTTGAAGATTGGATATTTTTGCTCGGTACATTGTAAGACTTTTAATGTGTTCAATATAAAAAACACTTTACCTCTAACAAGCTGTCCATTTTTTTGAAAATTAATTTCTCTGTCAATTCACTTGGTTCTTTCATATCAGGAATCATTATGGGAAACATCCCAGCCTTATACGCAGCTTCTATTCCAGCTTCCGAATCTTCCAGCACCAAGCATTGCCCAGGAGAGCACCCTAGCTTATGTGATACCTTTAAAAATATTTCAGGGTCCGGTTTTGACTTTTCAATTTCATCTCCGCATAATACATAATCAAAGCATGTATCAACACCGGCCAACTTTAATAAATTCATGGCTCTATTTCTACTTGTGGAAGTTGCTACAGCTTTTTTAATATTAGTTTGTTTCAAATAATCTAATAAATCATAAAGTCCTTTCTTTATAGGAACACCGTTTAATGTTATAAGTTCTTCTGTAATTCTAAGCCTTTCACTTACTATTTCTTCAATAGGAAAATCTCTTCCGAAGTGTTTTAAATATATATCTTTTGTACTTGTTAAATTTGCACCTATAGTTTTTCCAAATATGTCATTATCAATTGTATAACCATACTGTGCTGCTGCATCTTTCCAAGAATCAAATGATATTTTTTCGGTGTCAAACATTAAGCCATCCATATCAAAAATAATTAATTCAAACCTCGGTTTGTCTATCAAACAAATCATCCCCTAACTTCGAAAATCAAAACTCAATTTCGTCATATATATAGTCCAACCTTCTTGTTAAAAATTGAAGATGCTTGTACTTTTTAGTTATGCTATAATATTCACATGTTAATGTAGCTAAGATAATTTTCAACTAAAAATTGTAAGGAGGAAATGGTGTGCAATTAATTAAAGGTACTATAATGGCTGTAATAATTATATTTTTAATGATTTTTGGTGTACTTTCCATTCGAAAGCCTGATATAGTAGGCGCAGATTTTTATTGGTCTAAGTATAAATGGTTTTACATACCGAAATATAAGAAGGCAACAAACAAGTATTATGAGCATCAAATAAAAGTTGTTGGTATAGGATTAATAATATCCGCAGTAATATTATTAGTGTTTATGCTTATTTAGTTACTTATCCTACTATTCTAACTCACTCCTATAAATCCTCATAAGATATTCCGGTTCAGCTTCACCGGGTACTTGAATAGTCTTTAAATATTTAAATCCCGACTTTTCATAAGCTCTGATTGCAGCATTGTTTTTGGGTTCCGGACCTATAATACAGCTTTCAGCATTGTTCAATTGAAATACATACTCACGTAAAAACTTAATCAAAATTTGTTTTCCTAACCCTTTATGTATAAAATCTCGTTCTCCGATAAATATATCTATTCCGGCAGCTTGTTCATCAGCATTAACCCATTGGCTATATTCGGGATAGTCTGCTATCATGTACGTTTGTATATAACCAATCTCATTATTATCACAAACTATTATAAATGAGCATATGGGCTGTTCTCCCTTAATTCTTGGCAAATACTTGTTTACAACTTCCTCAAACGAACTTCCGCCCTTGCCAAACCACTCGGTTACAAAATCAGTATTAAGCCATCTGTACATTAAACTTAAATCTTTTTCTTCCAATATTCTAAATGATATTTCATTTAATGCTGTCATAAAGCTTTCCTCCTTTAGTCCCTGTCCCATTCAAATCATCATGCTGCCAAGCTGAATGGCAATACTTAATTTATATATAGTTTTTGACACTCTACTTTGAGAAACATCCAGTTTAAAGAGTCTATATATTTCCTATAGATAAGACTTTGTGCGTTTCATATCAGTAACTAAATACGGGTTATCTATTTTCATATTTTCTACAAGAATTCCTGCTTTAGTTCGATCTTCTTTCAGTATTTCAAGTTCTCTTTGTGTTATTCCAACCAATTGTATAAAATTAACTCTACCATGAACGGTATCAATTCCATTAGCTTCCGTATCATTTACAGCCAGCAGTGCTGTAATTACAGATTCCACACCAATATGAAGCGATGTTCCATTACCTCCAATGAATTGCAGAGGTTCAAAAAATCTTTTCTGTGTATATGTATAACGTGCAAGATTAGATAGCATATCTATAGCCCACATACAATCTTCACTTGAACTTTCTTTTAATTTTATAGTCATTTCATAACCCCAACGGCTCCATTCACCACCAAATGCCTCTTCATTTGCATAAAGCTCTGTCATTCCGTAGGTCAATAAATGCTTGTATCCATTAAGTGATTGGTAGATACTATAGCCATCAATATATTGATCACCGCCGAATATAGCACGCTTAGTTAATGTTGTTCCATAATGTGCCGGCTTCTGATTAGGATACAGTTTTTCAAAAACTTCATCTATAGCATCCCATCCTGGAGCCCAGTCATCCTGTTCTGAAGCACGTTTTTTGTACTCTTCTAAATTCATTTATCAATATCCCTCCAATATATATAATTAGTAGCTATCATTTGTATATAAAGTACAATTTGTTCCTTAACAATTTATAACTATGTATCTATGAATAGCTTATAAATCCCACCTAATGAGTAACAATGACTCTATTCTTCTACCTCTATGAACTTGTTATCCTCCTCTGAATATTCGTAAGCATAACCACGACTACTAAAAACACTTTCTAGCAGAGGTTCGAAAGATAATACTTGTTCTAAGGATACAATTTTCCCATTGCCGGATTCATCAAGATATTCCTGGCTTTCATCTCCATAAAACAACTGCCATCCACTGTCTTGCTCATCTACTAAATCATCGGTTCTAACAACCCAGTTAACTTGCCTACTCTCTAATGCCTTTTTAGTAATAATTGCAAATAACTTCTCATTAAACGGTGCTTTTGATCCATAGATGCACGCTATATTCTTGGTGTCAAAAGTGATTATATCTCCAGCTTTAATAGATTTTAGATAATATGGTTCATTATCTAGAATTCCAGTAAATTTATTCTTTTCTATACTTGTAACTTTTACCCACATTTTTTCTGCCCTGCATCCATTGTCCAGTGGCTCTTCCATTACAAAAACTAATTTAATTAAATTACCTTTTTCCAATCTATCTATCTCTTCTTGAGTAGGTATCAAAAATGTTCTTGGAAATTGCTCATTCTTCTCAATAACATTTTCAAGATAGAATTCTATGTTATTTCCATAAAATTTGCTTAAATGTGTCATTTTTTAGTCCTCCACTTATATACTACAGATTTCTTGGCTTATTAAGTCTACAGTACATTCTGAAGTGCATATGTAAGCATACTATCGAAATCACTGAATTTTTGAATTAAATCACCACTTGGTTTGTCCAACTCTGCAAAGGAATTATCTTTAATATCAAAAACATACCATGAAATATCAGCATCTCCTAGAAATAAATATTCATGTTCAAAAGATTCTCCATTCCAATCCCAAGCTTCATTTTCACTTATAAGATTGTTTTTGTAATCTTCCGTTCCATAAAATATCAGACCATTAAATTCAAAGCCGTTTTGGATCATTAAAAACTTCTCGTAATCTTCTAGCCATAAATTTTCAGCTATGTTTTCAGAAACCCATTTTTTTAAGATATTTATGCTATGTTCAGATGGTACTTTCTTCTCAATATTCTTATTACGTCTTTCCCGGATAATCTTAATTTGGTCAATGTATTTAACCCATTCTTTTTCGTATTCCATAACATCACTCCCCAAATAATTATTGCTTAGAACTAAATTACTATTATAGCTAACGAATTCTTTATAAAATGTTGATACCTTTATGTAACACATAGTTTTTCAGCTACTGTTCCGTACTTTGCAAAATACACGCATGATACCTTGTCCCTATTTGATTCATAATATTCTTTAATAACATTGTTAATTGAATTTGCATCCTCTGTTTTTCTCAACTTATCTCGCAGTATATTTACATCTTCTATAGTTCTAGTTTTTATATCATTTAAGTTTACTTTGCCGCTATTAGTGTCAGTTAATGGGTTAGTTTGATTTGAATTTTTGATAGTACTCTCATTAGTTTTTACTTTGGTTGTATTATTTC